>JBDTKB010000166.1:0-3036 GCA_039935555.1 Ginsengibacter sp.
TACTCCATTAGGTATTATATTATTACTGCAACATTATAATATTGAAACATCAGGGAAAAACGTGGTAGTTATTGGAAGAAGCAATATTGTAGGCACACCGATAAGTATTTTATTAAGCCGGAATTTACCATTTGGCAATGCGACGGTTACACTTTGTCATTCACGTACCAAAAATCTTGAGGAAATTTGCAGACAGGCCGATTTGATAATTGCCGCAATTGGAAAACCAAAATTTGTGAAAGCAGCTATGGTGAAGGAAAATGCGGTGGTAATTGATGTTGGAATTAACCGCATAAAAGATGAAACAAAAAAAGCGGCTACGCGTTAGCGGGAGATGTTGATTTTGAAAGTGTTGCTCCAAAATGTAGTTATATTTCTCCCGTGCCGGGCGGCGTTGGTTTAATGACCATTGCAGCATTATTAACCAATACTTATAACGCATGTGTAAGCAGAAATTTTTAAGAAAAAATAGTTTGTATGTCCTATTTCTTAATTCATAGTGCGGACTAATTTTTATTATTGATAACAAATGATGAACGTTGAAACACTTATAAAAAAAACATCGCTTCCTGTAATGGAATCCTTTTACACATTGCAGGGTGAAGGATTTCACCAGGGCAAGGCTGCCTATTTTATAAGGCTTGCCGGTTGCGATGTCGGTTGCGTTTGGTGCGATGTAAAAGAAAGTTGGGATAAAGACTTATACGCGGAGCAAAGCGTCGATCAAATAGTAACGAATGCAAAAAAATACCCCGGAAGGTTGGTAGTAATTACCGGTGGAGAGCCAACTTTATATAATCTTGAAGACCTTACGCGCAACTTGCAAGCGGAAGGATTTTTAACGAATATAGAGACATCGGGTTCGCACGCGCTCACGGGTTCCTGGGATTGGGTTTGTCTTTCGCCAAAAAAATTTAAAGTCCCTTTAGATGGATTTTCGAAGCTCGCCAATGAATTGAAAATAATTGTATTTAACAAAACCGATTTTGCCTGGGCAGAAAAATATGCGGCGTTGTTATCGCCTTCATGCAAACTTTATCTTCAGCCGGAATGGAGTAAAGCTGACATAATTACCCCTTCTATTGTAGAATATATTAAAGAAAATCCTAAATGGGAACTTTCTTTACAGATTCACAAATACATAAATGTGCCTTAGAATAAAGTGAAATGTTTGACGTTAACATGGCATTAGCGAATAAGAAGGATATTTCTTATTAATTTTATTTACCCCAAAGAAATAAAAAAAGAAAACTTGATACCTAAAATTTTCATCACCTCATTTCTCGGGCTTTTTGCTTTTTATGTTTCAAGTGCCCAATGGTATAATCCGCAAGCCGTTAATGAAAAAGCAGTTACAATTTATATGCTTGCATTAAATAAAGCACGCAGCGAAGAATATTCCGCTTCGATTAAAATGATAAATGAAGCGCTAAAAATTGAACCAAAATTTGTGGATGCGTATCTCTCACTGGCAGGCATAAACGCAGATATGAAAAATTATGCCGAATCCGTCAACCAGTTTGAAAAAGCATTTTTAATGGATTCTGTTTATACCAGCGATTATTTATTGCCCTACTCAATTTCACTGGCAGGCACCGGCCGTTTCAAAGATGCCTTAGACGCAGTTAATAAATTTTTAAAGGTCCCTAAATTAAATGACAGGAGCATAAAAGCAGGAGAATTTAGAAAAGGAACTTACCAGTTTGCCATTGATTATGACAAAGAACATCCTGAAAAAGATTATGTTTTCAAACCCGTAAATCTTGGAGACAGCATCAATACTACTGACCTTGAATATTTTCCTTCTCTTACTATTGATGGAAAGAAAATGATCTTTACAAAAAGAATAAAAGGCAAAGAAGATTTTTATGAAAGCGATTTACATAACGGCACCTGGGGTAAGGGTTATCCTTTACCTGGCAAAATAAATTCTTCTGCATTTAATGAAGGAGCGCAAAATATTTCGCAGGATGGAAAATGGCTACTTTTTACCGGGTGTAATTTTCCGCAAGGGCTTGGCAGTTGCGACCTTTATATTTCTTATTTAACTAATAATGGCTGGAGCGAACCTGAAGATCTTGGACCGAATGTCAATTCAGAATTTTGGGAATCATCGCCTTCACTATCTCCCGATAAAAGAGACCTTTATTTTAGCAGCAGCGTTCCCGGCGGGTTTGGAGGAAAAGATATTTGGGTATGCCACCGAAATGAAAAAGGAAAGTGGGATGAACCACTAAACCTGGGGCCAGAAATTAATACTGCCGGTGATGAAAGCACTCCATTTATTCATTCTGATAATCAAACTTTATATTTTAATTCTAACGGCCATCCGGGATACAGTGATAAGCCCGATATTTTTGTTACCAGGAAATTGCCTGATGGTAAATGGAGCAAGCCGGAAAACCTGGGCTATCCTGTAAATACAATCGATGATGAAGGTTCTTTAATTGTTGCTTCCGATGGAAAAACAGCCTACTATTCCAGTGATCGCAGTGATTCCAAAGGCGGACTTGATATTTACACTTTTGAACTGAGAAAGGATTTGAGGCCGTTAAAAACTTTATGGGTAAAAGGGCGTGTTTATGATAATAAAACAAAACAAGGATTGCCTTCTTCGGTGGAGTTAACTGACATAAATACAAGAACACTCGTGAGTAAATTACAAACAGATGAAGATGGTAATTATCTTGTAACCCTTCCTGTCGGAAAAGATTATGCATTTAATGTGAAGCGAAAAGGATATCTTTTTTATTCAGAAAATTATAACATAAGCAACACTGCGCCAGACTCAACATTTGAAGCAGATATTCCATTGCAGCCTATTGAAGCCAATGCCCACATCATATTAAAAAATGTTTTTTTCGATACTAAGAAAACTGATTTAAAAACCGAATCAATAACGGAGTTAGATAACGTTGTTAGATTCATGAATGAAAATCCAACGATGAAAATATTAATAAGTGGTTACACGGATAATGTTGGTAAACCCGCGGACAACCTTACTCTTTCAAAAGGTCGCGCTGTGGCAGTTGTAAA
>JBDTKB010000167.1:0-12308 GCA_039935555.1 Ginsengibacter sp.
CCAGGGAAGAAAAACAAAATGCTGTTTCTTCTTCAGACAATAAAGAATCATTGCGAAATGCTATCAAGCAATTTCCGGATTCTCTTTTGTTGGTACAGGATCTTATTGAATTATACAGAAACGAAGGGTCTTATGATTCTGCAATTGCACTTACGAATGCACAAATAAAAAAAGACAGTAATAACGCCTATCTCTGGAACATGAAAGCTACGTTACATTTTGAAAATGACGACACTTTGAATGCAATAAAATCTTTAGAGCATGCAGTAGATATTTATCCTCTTCCGGAATATATTGTTGCACTCGGAACGGTTTATGCCGAAATGAAAAATCCAAGATCTTTGATGATTGCAGATAGTTTATTAAAAATGAACCGCACAAAAAGAGGTAAAGATGCCTTTTTTATAAAAGGCTTATTCTACAGTTATTCCAACGATAAAAATAAAGCGATAAATTATTTTGACAGCAGCCTGCAATTGGATTATACTTATATGTTTTCTTATCGCGAGAAGGCAATTGCGTTATATGATTTGGGAAAGTATGACGACGCAATTATAGTTTTAAAAAGAGCAGTAACCGTGCAAAATAATTTTGATGAAGGATATTACTGGATGGGAAAATGCTATGAAAAACTGCACAGGAAAGCCGATGCAATCCAAAGTTATCAAACGGCTTTACTTTATGATAAAAATTTTAGTGAGGCAGAAGAAGCACTGCACAAATTAAATTCTCAATAAATGTATGTTTGAAAGAGCAGGTGCCATTTTTTGCCTGATTTCGCTTTAAAAAATTAATGCTTTTAATTTGCAACATATAATTTTCAATTCATGATTCTCGCTCCGTCAATTTTAGCTGCTGATTTTTTAAACCTTGAAGATGCCTGCAAGATGGTAAATGAAAGCGAAGCAGACTGGTTTCACCTTGATGTAATGGATGGGAGATTTGTTCCAAACATTAGTTATGGAATGTCTGTGATAAAACAATTGAAAAAAGTTGGAACGAAATTTTTTGACGTTCACCTGATGATTTTAGAGCCTGAGAAATATGCTGAAGAATTTAAAAATTCCGGCGCTGATAGCCTGACAGTTCATCTTGAAGCGTGTAAAAATCTGCATCGGAATATTCAGCAAATAAAATCGTTGGGCATGAAGGCAGGAGTCGCCATCAACCCGCATTCACCTGTGTTTCTTTTACATGATATTATCGCTGATATCGACATGGTAAACCTCATGAGTGTAAACCCTGGTTTCGGTGCGCAAACGTTTATTCCATACTCCATCCAAAAAATAAAAGACCTGAAAAAATTAATTTTGGATTCAGGTTCTTCGGCTACAATTGAAGTTGATGGTGGCGTATCACTTAAAAATGGCAAGGAAATATTAAATGCCGGCGCCGATGTTTTAGTTGCAGGTAATGCTGTTTTTGGATCCACTGATCCAAAGAAAACGATTCAAAAATTCAAGAATTTATAATTTTTTTTCCTTACATTTTATCATGTATCTGTTTTAAAACATCGGCTGTTTGTTTAAGCCAGTTTCTTTGCGTGGTATCCCAATCATATTTTTTTGTTACCGCATCTTCCATCATTTGCCGCGCTTGCACAGCCTGCTCCTCAGAATAAAAACAATTGCTCCATTTTTTATCAAGATTTTTTAGGCCCTGTACATAAATTGCACCCTGGTACCACTTAAAGCAAGTGGGTAACCCAAGCAGATCCAGTTCTTTACTTTCGCTGTTGGCATATCCCTGGAAAAAATATTCGTAAAATTGAACACATTGTTTTAACCGTGTTTTTAATGCGTCCGCGCTTTCAACTTTTGAAGGTTTTATTCTCCATTGGCTATTGATTTTATTAAATGGATTTAAAGATGCATCGGGCCAAAATATTTGCGCGCCTTTTACTTCTAAAGTTGTGGTATGATTTTTTTCAACCCGCTTAAGCGTCATCGTGTTTCCCTGCATACTATTAATATCATATTCCGATTTTTTACCATCATCGAAGTTTGCCTTAATCACTTTGCCGTTAAAACTAAATTTGCCATAACGCATTTCGGCTTTTGGATCTTCAAGAAAAGTTGAATCCGTCATGAATATAATGCCGGCATAATTACTAATCCCTTCAAGGTGTGTATCGTTAACGTCTCTGAAAGTTGGATTTTCTGCATCGGTAACTTCCCAATATTGACAAAGTTGATGAAACGGATCTTTACGAACCGGCATTTTTTCTTCGGCGATCTTTTCATCTTTGTGTTCCGAAGGCATAGTGCAACTGAATGTCAGGCATGAAAAAATAAATATGAAATAAAAAATCTTGTTTTGCATTCTTCAAAAATAATAAAATTGAAATTGAGCCAGCACGAAATATCTTGATAAATATTATCTTCACCTCATGAGAGTAACTGCTTTCTTTATCCTTTTATTTATTTCGCTTTCGGCGTTATCTCAAAAAAAAGCTGCTTATGTTTCGGGGAAAGTTATCGATGAAAATGAAAATTCATTGCCAGGTGTAAGCGTTACTATTTTAGGAAAACAAAATGGCCTCGTTACCAATGATTCAGGAACATTTCGCATAAAAGTATCGGCTGAAAAAGCCATTGCATTGGTTTTTTCGCATTCGGGTTTTCGGGATGAGCAAAAAAACTTTTACTTAAGTGACAATGAGGAAGAGCGGCTAACGGTAAAGCTTGTACGAAATGGTAAAACGCTGGAGGCGGTTGTAATAAGCAATCAAAAAGAAAGGACTGAAGCGGGGCTGGTAAAAATAAATCCTAAAAGCGCAACGCTTCTGCCCAGTGCAACAGGCGGTGTGGAAGGACTTATAAAAACACTCGTAGGTAGCAACAATGAGCTCACATCGCAATATTCCGTAAGAGGAGGAAACTACGATGAAAACATTATCTACATAAATGACTTTGAAATTTACCGGCCTTACCTCGTTAATAACGGGCAACAGGAAGGCCTGAGCTTTGTCAATCCTGAACTCACCAGGAATATTAATTTTTATACCGGTGGTTTCCAGGCAAAATATGGCGATAAAATTAGCAGCGTACTCGATATTCAATACAAAAAACCCGGGGCACTTGCCGGCTCTGCATACATAAGTCTTTTAGAACAGGGGTTTCACCTGGAAGGTTCGTCTAATAATCAGAAACTAACGTGGTTATTTGGTGTACGCAGCAAGACAAATAAAAATTTGCTAAGCAGCCAGGAAGTAAAAGGAAATTATGTTCCATCTGCCTCCGACTTGCAGGGGTTGATTACCTATAAACTATCTCAAAAATTACAATTAGAATTATTAGGAATTATATCCGGGTCTAAATTCACATTGGTTCCTGAATCTGCTCAAAAATCAACGGCCGTTTTTTCTCCTTTGTTTACCGCAAACCTCGGTCTTGATATATTTTTCGACGGCCAGGAACAAGATAATTATAACACCAACCTTGTTGGATTAACCTTAAACCAGGTGGTTAACAAAAGAGTGAAATTTAAATGGATGGCAAGCCGCTTTTCAGATAATGAAAATGAGAACTTTGATATTATCGGTACTTATCTTTTTGGCGAACGGGATTTTGATAAAACCAAACCAACTTTTGGGCAAATAACCAATCCTCTCGGTGCGGGAATTTTTCAAAATTATGCCCGCAATTCTTTAAGTATCGACGTTTATAATTTAAGCCACAAAGGAAGTTTTGAACAAGGAAAACATTTTATTCAATGGGGCGTGGGTGTTGATCATACTATTATTCACGACAAGCTTAATGAATGGGAGTTGCAGGATAGCGCGGGATATTCTCTACCATTCAATCCCAACTCGCTTAACTTAAGCAGCGTACTTAAATCTACATCAGATTTATTAATAGACAAATACAGCGGATATGTTCAGGATAATATTCGTTTAGGCGATTCCGCTAGAGACATTTCTTTACAGGCTGGTGTGCGATTCAATTATAATTCGCTCAACGGAGAATTTCTTTTAAGCCCGCGGGCTCAAATAAGTTATAAGCCCAATTGGAAAAAAGATGTCGTATTTAAATTAGCTGCAGGTGTTTACGACCAACCACCATTTTATCGCGAAATGAGGCGGTATGACGGAACAGTTAACACGGCTCTCAAAAGCCAGAAAAGCATGCAGTTTGTCGCCGGATTCGACTATAATTTCCCACGCGGTGAAAGGCCAATGCGCATTACAACTGAGGCATATTACAAATCATTAACCGATGTGGATATTTATGATATAGACAATGTTCGTATAAGATATTATGGCAATAATAATGCAAAGGCGTATGCCACCGGTATAGAAACACGGCTTTTTACGGAGCTTGTAAAAGATGCGGAAAGCTGGCTGAGCATAGGCATTTCTCAAACTAAGGAAAAACTTGATAACGATTTTTATTACACCTATCTCAACGCTGCGGGTGAAAGTATTACCGCGCAATCAACGGACCAGGTTATTGCTGATAGTGTTCGCAACGAAGTGGGTTATGTTCGCCGCCCAACTGACCGGCTTTTGACGTTGGGTTTATTTTTACAGGATTATTTAAGCACCAATAAAAATTTTAAAGTTCACCTGAATATGATTTATGGAAGTAACATGAGTTACAATATTCCAAATAGCGTAAAGTACCGCAACGCATTAATTATAGAACCTTATATACGTGTTGATATTGGCTTTAGCGCTTTATTGCTTAGTGAAAAATCTTTACGGCGCAGTCATTCTCCTTTTCGCGGATTTGATAATATTTGGGCAAGCCTTGAAGTGTTTAATTTAATAAACAGGGCCAATACTATTTCTTATCAACTTATAAAAGATTTTGCCAACAATACGTTTAGCATTCCCAACCGCTTAACACCAAGGTTACTAAATTTTAAGTTGCTCGCAAGATTTTAAACAGTTGAATCAATCTTTTAATAAGAATATACATTCACATGTAAATGAAAAAAAAATTAAATAAAATATTTGATATGCCTTAATCTTAAATGAAAAAATAGTAAACAGATAATTAAAACATTTTAATGAATCAAGATGATTTAAAAATAACCCAAATAGAATTATATAAATTGAACATTCCCTTAAAGGAGCCATTTGTAATTTCATTAGGAAGTATATTTAATGCAAAGAATATTATTGTGGTTATTCATACCAACAAAGGTTTTAAAGGCTTTGGAGAATGCAGCCCCTTTATGACTATCAATGGCGAAAGCCAGGATACCTGCTTTACAGTTGGGCAACACCTGGCTCAAACATTGAAAGGTGAAGATCCGTTAAATATAAAAAAGTGTGTGAGCCTGATGGATAAATTCATCTACGGAAACTCCAGCATCAAAAGTGCTTTTGATATTGCCTTGCACGATATTGCATCGCAAAATGCTGGCCTTCCTTTGTATAAATATCTCGGCGGTAAAAAAGGCAAATTACTTGTTACAGATTATACAGTAAGCATTGGCGAAACGAAAAAAATGGCTTCAGATGCATTGAAAATAAAAGCAGCTGGCTTTCGGGTAATTAAAGTAAAATTGGGCGAAAGAGCCGAGGTGGATATTGAAAGAATAAAGGCAATACGTAAAGCAATTGGCAGAGACCTACCCTTACGCATAGACGCTAACCAGGGATGGAAGGTAAAAGATGCTATAAAAATATTAAAAGCCTTAAAAAATGATAACATCCAGTATTGCGAGGAGCCAATTGCGCGCTGGAATTTTATGAAACTAAAAAAAGTAAAAAGGAAAAGTCAAATACCGGTTATGGCAGATGAAAGCTGCTGTGATCAGCACGATGCAAAGAGGCTGATACAATTAAAGGCTTGTGATATGTTCAATTTAAAATTGGGCAAGTCGTCCGGATTATTCAAAGGCAGGAAAATTATTGCCCTTGCAGAAAAGGCAAATATGAAATTACAAGTTGGCGGGTTTATGGAATCGAAAATAGCGATGACAGCCAATGCTCACCTCGCACTCAGCAGTAAAAATATTTTGTATTGCGATTTTGATACGCCACTTATGTTTTCAAATGATCCTGTAAGTGGTGGAATAATTTATGGAGAAAACGGAACAATTGAAGTGCCCGACTTTACAGGCCTTGGTGCATGGATAGAAAAGGAAAAGCTTGATGAAATGGAAAACGTGATGATTTGATCTTTCCAAAAATTACTTAAAAAGTTTTTTAGTAGTACCATCCACCGGGCCAGCTTTGTAATAACTTCGGAAATATTCATCGGCAGAAATTACACCACTGCCAATAATAGCGAATACGATAAGCAAGACCAGCACAACTGCAGAAAGAATTAATTCTGTAGTACTTTGATTAAGGCCATTACTGGTATTTACAAAAAAGACTGCACCGATAAGAATTGGTATTTGAATAATACATGAAGTCTTGGTAAAAAGCCCTACAATTATAAATAAGCCTCCAAGCAGGTTAAGATAGGTAATAAGAAAAGCAATCCATTCAGTATTTTTATCTACTACCCCAATAGTCATTCTTTGTAACATTTCTTGCAGGTCTGAAGCATCGCGAATGAAAGATATGCCTTTCCAAAAAAGTATAAGGCCAAGAGCAATCCTGATTATTGTGAGCCAACGCGGCTGGCTGGCGCTTGTATTTTCTGTGATATCGGCATCTTTCATAATACTTAGATTTTATTTGATTAAATAAGGGCAGAATAAAACCGGGTACGCCTTAAAATTAAATAATAATATAAAACTTTGCAAAAGCAATTAATTAATTTTAAGATTATTAATCTGTTTCTCAAACGTAACCAATGCGAACCGTAATTTTTCTTGCTTTCTTTAGTGTTTCAATTATCAATATTTCCTGCACATCTTCAAAAAAAATTTTAGCCAACGGAAGTACAACTCATTTAAAATTTTTAAGCGAATATGATGTTCCATTCAATAAAGATTTCCAAAATACCACTATCGGCGGCCTTTCCGGAATAGATTACGTGCCGGCTAAAAATGCCTACTACATGATATCGGATGATAGGTCTGAATACAACCCGGCAAGATTTTATGAAGCAAAAATTAATATCAATCAAAATAAAATAGACAGCGTTGTTTTTTCAGGTGTCACATTTCTTAAAAATAGTGAAGGCACTACATATCCAAATTCGCAAAGCGATCCATATCATACGCCGGATCCTGAAGCATTGCGTTATAATCCTGAAAAAAATACTTTTGTTTGGAGCAGCGAAGGTGAACGCATAATAAAACCAGGCCAGGTAATCCTCGAAAATCCTTCTGTAACAGAAATAAATTCAGTCGGCACATTTATAGATACGTTTGAGCTGCCACCGCAAGTGCGCATGAAACAAACCGAATCCGGTCCCCGGAGAAATGGCGTCTTCGAAGGATTGACGTTTGCTGATAATTATAAAACGCTATTCGTTAATGTAGAAGAACCAATTTATGATGATGGCTCACGGGCAGGGCTAAACGATTCAAGTGGAATTATCCGCATGTTGAAATTTGATATGGCGACAAAAAAACCCGTTGCCCAATATGCATACGTTATCGATCCAGTAGCGCATGCTCCTGTGCCTTCAAATGCTTTTGAAATAAACGGTATCCCAGATATATTATACGTTGGAGATAATAAAATGCTGGTTATTGAAAGATCTTTTTCTACCGGCCGCATGGCATGCACTATTAAGGTTTTTTTAGCAGACATTTCTTCGGCCGAGAATATAGCCGATATGCCCTCATTAAAAAATAAGAAAGGCATTAAATTTATTTCGAAAAAATTATTATTGAATATGGATGACCTGGGAATTTATATTGACAATATAGAAGGTGTAACATTCGGGCCATCACTTCAAAACGGAAAAAAATCGTTATTATTCGTTGCAGACAACAATTTTAATCCATTAGAAAAAACACAGTTTCTTTTGTTTGAAGTTGATTAGCTACTTAAAGCATAAAGTTTATAATCCTACCGCCCATAAAATTGGAAAGTAAATAACATGCGAACATCAAGGCAATGCTCTTTATTACCACAATCCATTTCTTTTGTTTGGTAAAAAAATTAAGGTTTGTAGCAATCATGTAAGCGGTTAAAAAAATTACTTCAAGATATTGTTCATACTTAAATCCCGGAATAAAACCAGTAAAATTTAAAGGGATAATAATGAGTAGTGAAAAGGCAAGTGAATAAAGCATGAACACAAGAGCTTCTGCATAATTGAGTTTCTTATTACCTAAAATCACCCAGAGAAAAAAAGAATAAATAGGGAGCAATACCGACTGCAAAATCACGTAATAATTTTTGAAAAAGTTTGCTTTTATTATATCGAAATGACTACGTGAAACTTCCGGTGCCGTATTAATAAAATGCAATGCAATGGCTGTAACACTTGCACAAATAAAGAACAAAGAAAAAGGTTTTTGATTAGTCTTTCTTTCTCCTTCCAGGTAAGCCTTCTGCATTTTGCCCGGCCTTGTTGCGAGATTTTTTAAAGTATAAAAAAAGCCGGTGTCTGCGTGAGTTATTGTATGAACAATTTCATGCAAAATTGAATGAATTGTAATTCGGCTTGCCTCATATGTCTCTCCGCAACAACTGCAATATTTACCTTCACCTTCGTTATGGCAATGCTTACAAACCGCCATTCTATTTACTATCTGCTGGCTTGGGAAGACCCGGAGGTGGCGGTGGCGGCCCGTCCTGGTGTAAAGGTGGCTTTTTTTCAGGATGTTCATCTCCCCTATGGCATGTGTAGCAGGTAACCGACCTCAACATGTAGCTGGAAGCCACCATATTTGATGTGTCCATATCGTGCATATCGTGGTTCATATCTTTATTCATATCATGGTCATGATCTTTATCATTGTTCATCGCATGATCGTGGTCCATATCCTTATTCATGTCGTGGTCGTGGTCCATATCATGGCGATCCATTTTAAAATAATTCTTATTAATATCAATAGCCATAAGCATCATTTTCCTCGCTATTTTCTTTTCAGGCTTATCATCACTTGCAAAGTCCATTTTATGCTCAGCTTCATTTCTTACATGGCAGAAATTACATTTCACTCCAAGTGATGCAGTGAAGTGGTGCATCACACTGTCGAGATCGTGATCGGAAATATCTTTAGGAAGAATTTGTAAATTAGTATGATGGGGATCCGTTGGCGTAGTGAATGCCTGGAACAGGAACACGCTCATAAAACACGCAAGGATAATCCAATAGCTTTTTTTCATTTTATATAATTTAAACCGAAATTATTTTAAAATTCGCAAAGTGAAAAAAAAATCAATGAACTTACTTTTCTGAAACTGAACCTACTTTAACTTTTTCAACTAAGTGTGTATAAGTAAATTGGTAAAAGCCGTTATATGATTTTTATATTTGGTAAAACGAATTTTACAACAAGAAACGGATATATTTTTAATCACTAAACCTAAACCTATTGACTGAAACTATTATTAATCTCGAAACAGTTAACCCTATTGAATTTTTTGGAGTAAACAATGGAAAGCTTGACATTCTTAAAAAGAAATTCCCTCGTTTAAAAATTTTAAGCCGCGGTACTCAAATCAAGCTTAGCGGCGCACCGGAACAAATTGAAGATGCGAGGGACAAAATAAATTTAGCCGTGCAATATCTTGAAAGAAATGGACACATGACTGAAAATTATCTCGAGCAAATACTCGGTGGTGACGACGAAAAAGTTATCGATAATTTTATTGAGCGAAATCCTAACGAGATTTTGGTTTTTGGCCCGAACGGCAAAACTGTGAGAGCAAGAACCGCAAATCAAAAATTAATGGTTTCTTCTATTGATAAAAATGACATTGTTTTTGCAATTGGACCCGCTGGTACCGGTAAAACTTATACGGCCGTAGCTCTTGCTGTTCGGGCGCTTAAGAATAAGCAGGTAAAAAAAATAATTCTTACCAGGCCAGCAGTTGAGGCTGGCGAAAACCTGGGCTTTCTTCCTGGTGATCTTAAAGAAAAAATTGATCCATATTTAAGACCGTTATATGATGCGTTGGACGATATGATTCCGGCGGATAAGTTAGGATATTACATGACCACGAGAACGATTGAAATTGCGCCACTTGCGTATATGCGTGGCCGTACGCTTGATAACGCTTTTATTATTTTAGATGAAGCTCAAAACTCTACAGATCTTCAACTTAAAATGTTCCTAACGAGAATTGGCGCTAATGCCAAAGCGATTATAACGGGTGATGTTACGCAAATCGATCTTCCGCCAAAGGTGAAAAGTGGCCTGGAAAAATCTGCAAGAATTTTAAAGCATATTGAAGGAATTGGCCATGTAGAACTTGATGAAGATGACGTGGTAAGGCATAAACTCGTTAAGGCGATCATTAAGGCTTATGACAAAGAAAAAATTAAGGAAATGGAAGATCACCGGTAAAATCTGTTTTAATTATTTATAAAAAAAGAGGCAGCTTTTGGCTGTCTTTTTTTATTAAATAAGGGCTGGTAACGAATGAACCGGAGTAAATTTTAATTAGAACTACCACTGCTAATCATTAATACCATTTTAAATTAAATATTACTTTTGCTTTCTAAACTAATGAATGTATGAAGAGAATTATTTTACCAGTATTTACGGCAGTTATAATATTATTTACATTATTTATCGGTTGTAAATCAGCAGGTGGAGATCCAAAAATTATTCTCTCTGATTTTTTTGATGCGCTGGCTAAGAAGGATTTTGTAACAGCAAAAAAATATACTACGAAAGATAGTGAAGGAATGTTGGGAATGATGCAAATGGGAATGCAAAAGATGCCTGATAGTTCAGAAACGATGCAATACAAAAAAGAAAATATAGAATTGGGAAATGCAGTGATAAACGGCGATGTGGCGACAGTTCCTGTGAAAGACAAAAAATCTGGTGAATCAGTTGACTTTACACTGAAAAATGAAGATGGCTGGAAGGTCGCGATCGACTTTTCCACGCTTATGCAAATGGCGCAAAAGAAGATGCAAGAACATGGCATGGGGGGATTGCAAAATATGATGAACGATTCCCTAAAAATGATGAATGGATCAATGCCAAATGTCGATTCGCTAACAAGCAGACGAATGTTGGAAGCGAGGAAAATGATGGATAGCGCGAATAAAATGCTTAACAGTCCGGCAAAATAATATAATTATTTGCAAAGGAATTTTGATATACCACCCTTATTTAAGGGTGTTTTTTATTTACAGCAGAAAGATAATTAACTTAGTTTTTTAAATTACCCAAATGAAAAAATTACAAACCGGATTATTTGTTTTCATTTTTATTATTATTTCATGTAACCGTTCCGCTGAAGTAAGTAAGAAAGATCCACTTGAATCCGGCAGAGGCTTTATAGAATCTACTTTGAAGGGAGACTATGATGAAGCAGAGAAATACCTGCTAAAAGATAGTACTAACATGGAATATTTTAACGGGCTTAAAGATTTTAATAAGAAAAGGAGTAAAGATGAAAAGCAAGGATACAAGGAAGCCAATATTTTAATTGATTCTACACAAGCGTTATCTGATTCGGTTAATATTATTACCTATTCTAACACCTATAAAAATCAACCCTCAAAATTAAAAATGGTTAAGAAAAATAATGAATGGCTTGTTGATTTCAAATACACTTTCAATGGTAATATGTAACTAACGGGCATACAATGAAAATAATTTTAGCTATAGGCATTGGAAGTTTCATAGGCGGTATTTTAAGATATTTGTTATCGTTATTTATACAAAATAAGTTCTTATCTACTTTTCCATTTGGCACAATGAGCGTAAATATTTTAGGTTGTTTTCTTATAGGTGTGGTGTTTGGATTAAGTGACAGGGGAAATATCTCCATGGAAGTTCGTCTCTTTTTGGCAACTGGCTTTCTTGGTGGATTCACAACATTTTCAGCGTTCTCAAATGAGACGGTAGGCATGCTTCGCGACGGACAATTGTGGCAATCGTTTATTTATGTTATGTGCAGCCTAGGCATTGGCCTGCTCGCAACCTTTACAGGTATTACTTTAATTAAATATTTGTAAAATGGAAAATAATTCTGACGTAAAACTTTTAAGAATTTTCATTGGAGAATCGGATAAGGCAGGTCACCAGCCACTTTATGAAGCAATCGTATTTGAAGCAAAAAAACAATCACTTTCCGGCGCCACTGTTACGCGGGGAATAATGGGATTTGGCGCCAACAGTGTTGTTCACACTTCTAAACTTTTAGAGATATCAATAGATCTTCCGCTGGTAATTGAAATTGTTGACACGGAAGAAAAGATCAGAAAATTTATCACCATCATTGAAAATTTATTTGAAGAATCAAAGTCTGGCGG
>JBDTKB010000168.1:0-3513 GCA_039935555.1 Ginsengibacter sp.
AAAGGTTGAAACGAAAGAAGGCAAAGGCACGGGGTTTATAATTCAATTGCCTGTATCATAAAATCAAATTAAGATTTAGCCATATCGTAGATTTTTATTCTTTTTTTTTATGCTTTCAAGTGCGCAAACGCGAGCTAAATATGTCGCCGAATTTTATTAATCATTTAGGTTGATACAATTCATCATTCATCATCTATTTTCCTAAATTTGCCGTATTAAAGAAAGGAACATTTTTCTTTTTTCTTTTATAATTTATTAGAAATTTTAATCTCTCAAATATGTTTGAATCGTTAAGCGACCGGTTAGACTCTGCATTTAAAAACCTTAAAGGGCAGGGAAGAATTACTGAATTAAATATTGCCTCCACTTTAAAAGACATCCGGCGGGCATTGGTTGATGCTGATGTGAACTATAAAATAGCAAAAGATTTTACCGACAGCATCAAAGAAAAAGCCACAGGCGAGAAGGTGATAAATGCAATTAGTCCCGGCCAATTAATGGTAAAAATTGTAAAAGATGAGTTGACTGAATTAATGGGTGGGATTGAAACGGACCTCGACCTTTCCGGGAATCCCGCCATAATCCTTATTGCCGGCCTTCAGGGAAGTGGTAAGACTACCTTTAGCGGCAAGCTGGCCAATTATCTTAAAACAAAAAAAGGTAAAAGCCCTCTTTTGGTTGCTGCCGATGTGTATCGCCCCGCAGCCATTGAGCAATTAAAAATATTGGGTGGCCAAATAGGAGTGGAGGTATATAATGAGCCTGAAAATAAAGATGTTGTATCAATTGTTCAAAATGCTATTAAAGAAGCAAAATCAAAAAATAAAAACGTTTTAATTATTGATACTGCCGGCCGCCTGGCAATTGATGAAGTGATGATGACGGAGGTCGCCAATATTAAAGCCGCTTTATCGCCGAAGGAAATACTTTTTGTAGTAGATAGTATGACGGGCCAGGACGCTGTAAATACGGCGGCGGCATTTAACCAACGCCTTGATTACACGGGTGTAGTATTGACCAAACTGGATGGAGATACACGTGGTGGTGCTGCCATTTCCATCAAATCAACCGTAAATAAGCCGATTAAATTTGTAAGCAGCGGGGAAAAAATGGATACACTGGATGTTTTTTATCCGGAACGTATGGCGCAACGCATACTCGGCATGGGAGATATTGTTAGCCTTGTAGAAAAAGCGCAGGAGCAGTTTGATGAAGCGCAGGCCGCAAAATTGGAAAAGAGAATTAGAAAAAATCAATTTGACTTCGAGGATTTTAAAACCCAGCTTCAGCAGATTAAAAAAATGGGCAATTTAAAAGATCTTATGGGAATGATTCCGGGAGTGGGAAAGCAAATAAAAGACATCGATATAAATGATGACGCTTTTAAGGGTATTGAGGCCATGATCAATTCAATGACCGTAGAGGAACGTCGCAATCCGGATATTATTAATCCAAGTAGAAAACAAAGAATTGCTTCTGGAAGCGGAAAAGATATCGCTGAACTTAATCAATTTATCAAACAATTTGACCAGATGAAAAATATGATGAAAATGATGAATAAAATGCCCATGGGTAAACTGGCAGGACTTGGTAAGAAATAAAATGCTCCGCCAAAAAAGTTAAAAAGGCTTGAAATTTAATTCCAAAAAGGATTTTTTTTTTACATTGATTTGTATTTTTGTTTTGAACCTCTTATATTTGCAATCCTTTCGAAACTAAATTTACTAACAACCCAAAAAAAATTTCTATTTTTTATGGCTGTCAAAATGAGATTGCAACGCCATGGCTCCAAAAAAAGGCCATTTTACTTTATAGTAGTTGCTGATGCCCGTAGCCCGCGTGATGGAAAATTCATCCAAAAATTAGGCTCTTACAACCCGCTTACCGTTCCGGCAAGTATTCAAATCGATCGTCAAAAAGCATTAGAATGGTTGCACAAAGGTGCGCAACCTACTGATACTGTACGTCGTATTTTAAGCTTTAAAGGCGTGTTATATCTTAAGCATTTGCTTCGCGGTGTTACGCTCGGCTTGTTTGATGAAGCTACTGCCATGGAAAAGTTTACAAAGTGGAGTACAGAGCATGATTCTGAATTTGCCAAACGCCAGGAATCGCACAAAAAAAGCAGGCCAACAAGCCGTCAGCCTATAGTTCGCAGAACGGATAAAAGTGCTTCGATAGCCAAAGTTGCTGAACCGGTTGCAGCGAAAGCTCCAACTGAAAGTTCTTCCACTGAGGATAGCGCAGTTGCTGAATAAAATAACTTTACTATTGAATAAATATTTGAACCGTCTCATTTATGAGGCGGTTTTTTTTATGCATTTTGGAAAAAAATCCACAAGTGGTATAAATGTGCATTTTTCTGTGTTGAAATTATTTGGATTTTTTAAAATAAATGTTAAGTAATCTTTTTATATAGAGTATTCGTATTGCTATTTGTTCAAAATGGCAGTATTAATTACAATGGCATTAATCTTGTATAATTTTGCGTATTAAGATTTTTATACATAAAATTATTGTAAGATGAAAACTCAAAAATTTTCGAAATTGTTTTTTTTAATGGTTATTTCTTGTTTGTGCTTTGTGCAAGCTAAAAGCCAGGAAAAGCAGGAAGATAAAATTACAGCCACTACCCAGGTTTTAAAAGACTTTGGTAATATGAAAGAAAGCATTCCAGCAGATTTATTAAAAGTGACAGAAGGAATAATAGTTGTTCCAAAACTTATAAATGGAGGTTTTGTACTGGCCGCTAAAAGAGGAAAAGGTATAGCAATGGTAAAACTTCCTGATGGAACCTGGAGCAATCCTGTATTTGTGACCATTACTGGCGGAAGCGTAGGATTACAGGCTGGTGTTCAATCTATTGATCTCGTACTTATTTTTAAAAAGAGGGCAACCCTTGAAAAAATTGGAAGGGGTAGTTTCACGCTTGGCGGAGATATTTCAGCCACGGCCGGCCCGGTTGGACGGAATTCAACAGCGAGCACAGACTATAAAATGCAAGCTGAAGTTTATTCATATTCAAGAAGTAAAGGATTATTTGCAGGTATAAGCCTTAGTGGTTCTGCAATTGATGTGGACCAAAAAGCCAATGAAGCTTTTTATGGTAAAAGTATTGACTCACATACTTTGTTTACATCTGCTGGTGAAAATCCAACAGCCTCAGTCGGTGAGATGAAGTCAGAACTGAAAAGTTTATATAAATAAATTTTCGTGGTATAAGAAAAGCTGTGTATCATTTGGTACACAGCTTTTTTTATGATTCAAAAGATTTTATCGCGGTCCGGGAGGGCAATTTTTTCTTAAAAAATCAGAATATAAAGTTGATAAATGCTTTCTTGTGCCGGCCCCTTCGGAGATGCTGTGTGTTCTGTTGGGATAAGGCATAAATTGAATGGTCTTATTGTATTTTATCAATTCATTCAACATCGCCTCCGCGTTATCATATTGAACATTGTCATCACCAGTGCCATGTATGAATAGTAAATTCCCTTTAAGATTCTTTGCATAATA
>JBDTKB010000169.1:0-3170 GCA_039935555.1 Ginsengibacter sp.
GGAGAAAAATTTATGAAAGAAAAGGATCCTGCGAAAGCATTCGAAAATTTTACCATTGAATTAAAAAGGTATACATGAAATTAAAAGTTTGCGGCATTACCCAATTAGAACAGTTGAAGCGACTGGATGAGCTTGGCGTTAACTATGCGGGCCTTATATTTTATGAGCAGTCTGCAAGATGTGTAACTAATAAATTGGCTGCGGAAGAAGTAAAGCCTTTATTGACCTCATTAAAAAAAGTTGGAGTGTTTGTAAATGCGGAGGTAGAATATATTATGGATAAAGTTGAAAATTTTGGTTTGGATATTGTCCAACTTCATGGAGATGAAACACCCGATTTTTGTAATCACATTAGCAGCCAGGTTACGGTAATAAAAGCTTTTAGAATAACACAATCTAATGAGCAAAATATTGACTGGATGATAAAGCCTTACGAAGAGTTTTGTGACTATTATTTGTTTGATACCAATAGAAAAAATGCATATGGCGGCACAGGTGAAAAATTCGATTGGAAAATATTAAGTGCAAATAAAATTAATAAGCCCTTCTTTTTAAGTGGCGGAATTGGCTTAAAAGATATTGAAAAATTGAAAATATTTGAACACCCATTTTTTTATTGTGTTGATGTAAATAGCCGCGTTGAAATTTCTGAAGGAATAAAAGACATGGCTTCAATAGAAATTTTGGCAGATGAATTATTAAATAAAAAATTAAAGATTTGAAAGAGGCAACAATGAAGATTAGCAAAAATTATTCAGTGGATGAAAATGGCTACTACGGAGAGTTTGGAGGAGCATATATTCCAGAAATGCTGCACAACAATGTCCAGGTTTTAAAGGAAAACTATTTAAAAATTATTGAAGAAAAAAAATTCCAGGATGATTTTCACGCATTACTAAAGGATTTTGTAGGCCGGCCAACGCCTTTATATTTGGCTGAAAGACTAAGCGAAAAATATAAGGCAAATATTTATTTAAAACGTGAAGATCTCTGCCATACTGGCGCTCATAAAATCAACAATACCATTGGGCAGATTTTGCTGGCGGAGCGATTAGGAAAAAAAAGAATAATTGCTGAAACTGGTGCAGGACAGCACGGTGTTGCCACAGCAACTGTTTGCGCTTTGAAGGGCCTGGAATGTATTGTTTATATGGGTGAAAAAGATATTCACCGGCAGGCGCCAAATGTTGCAAGAATGAAAATGCTTGGTGCCACAGTTATTCCAGCAACAAGTGGAAGTAAAACGCTGAAAGACGCGACCAATGAAGCCATCAGGGATTGGATCAATAATCCGGAAAACACTTATTATATTATCGGAAGTGTTGTAGGACCGCATCCTTATCCTGATATGGTTGCGCGGTTTCAAAGTGTGATCAGCGCGGAAATTAGAAAGCAATTAAAAGAAAAGACTGGCAACGAATTACCGGATTATTTAATTGCCTGTGTAGGTGGTGGCAGCAATGCCGCAGGAGCTTTTTATCATTTTTTAGATGATGAATATGTTCAATTAATTGCAGTAGAAGCTGCGGGTGAAGGTATTAATAGTGGTATGAGCGCCGCAACAACGCAGCTCGGATCAAGAGGTATTTTACACGGAAGCAAAAGCCTTGTAATGCAAACAACAGATGGCCAGGTAGTAGAGCCACACAGTATTTCAGCGGGCCTCGATTATCCGGGCATTGGGCCAATGCATGCAAATTTATTTATTACAAAAAGAGCAAAATTTATGAGCGCGACAGATGAGGAAGCATTAGAATCCGCTTTCGAGCTTGCGAAATTAGAAGGAATTATCCCCGCTTTGGAATCTGCTCATGCATTGTTCATTTTAAATAAAATGAGCTTCAAAAAAAGTGATTCTGTTGTCGTAAATCTTAGCGGAAGAGGCGATAAAGATATGGATACCTATATGAAACATCTTTCACTATAATTCTTGAAATTAAATTACCAAAAAGGCAAATGAAAAGGATCGCAACTTTATTTGCAAATAAGAAGAAAAATATTTGCAGTATTTATTTCACCGCAGGTTTTCCTCATTTAAATGATACGGAAAACATTCTTCTTGCCTTACAAAATAATGGTGCGGACATCATCGAAATTGGAATGCCTTACAGCGATCCGCTTGCTGACGGGCCGGTTATACAACACAGCAGCATGGCTGCTTTGAATAATGGAATTACGATTGATTTACTTTTTAAGCAATTAAAAAATTGCAGAAAAACAATCCAGCTTCCATTGATATTAATGGGATATTTGAACCCCGTTTTGCAATATGGTATTGAAAAATTTTGTAGCGACGCAAGCGAAGTTGGAATTGACGGAATAATTTTACCTGATCTCCCGCTGTACGAATATGAAACGGAATACAAAGAAATATTTCAAAAATATAATTTGCATTTTATTTTCTTAATTACGCCCGAAACAAGTGAAGCGCGCATCAGGAAAATAGATGCAATAAGTGATGGATTTATTTACGCGGTTTCATCATCTTCTATTACAGGTTCAGACAAAAATTTATCTGCACAAAAAAGTTATTTTCAAAGAATTGCAAATATGAATCTTAAAAACCCAATAATGATCGGCTTTGGAATACGTGACCATCAAACATTTTCTGAGGTATGCCAATATGCTGCAGGAGCGATTATTGGGACTGCCTATATTAAAGCGATTGAAACTTCGGTAGATTTAGAACGTGATACCGCAGTGTTTCTTAACTCAATTTTAAAACCTTGATGTCTTATATAAAATTTTTTATAGGTAAAAGAAATTAAATTTGCGCTTAACTGATCAAACATGAAAAAACTACTAATACTTCTTGTCGCTGTTCCTTTTTTTGGATTAGCTCAATCGCAAAAGAAAACTGAAGAAATGGCATCGAAAGGGTTTGTAATTTCCGGTAACGTAACTGGCTTTACAAATGGAACTTCAGTGTCTTTTTTAAATGAGCAAACTAATCAGCCTGAAAAGCAAACTACTATTGAGAATGGAAAGTTTATCATAAAGGGCGAAATGCAGGAACCTGGTTTTAAAGTTTTAATATTTGGTGATCAGCCACCTGCGGTGCCTTTATTTTTAGATAATAGTAATGTAAAAATAAGTGGCGATAAAAGTTCGCTTGATAAAGTTTCAGTAACCGGGTCTCCGTCAAATACACAGTTTAATGAGTTTACAAC
>JBDTKB010000170.1:0-8762 GCA_039935555.1 Ginsengibacter sp.
GAAACTGGATAAAGAATAACCCGGTTCCGGCATCAAAAACCAGGTGGGGAAATTTCAATGAATTGGCGGAAAAAAATTCCAGGCGTTTAAGCCTTTTATTGGAAGATGCTTCTAAAAATACAGGCCGTGACCGGAAAACGCAAATCATAGGTGATTTTTATTATAGCGGCATGGATAGCATTACTCTCGAGAAAAGAGGCTATGAGCCCATAAAATCCGAGTTGCTTGAAATAGAAAAATTAACATCTGTACCTGATGTACTTAAGGAATTAGCAAAGTTAAGGATTGATGGCGGCGGAGGCATCGGTTTCAGAATATTTGTAAGCCCTGATAAAAAGAATGCGCTCGTTTACATACCCTCAATCGGTCAAGGAGGTACTAGCCTGCCAGACCGCGATTATTATTTAAAAGATGATCCACGGAGCCTTCATATCAGGGATGCGTACACGAAAAATATACATACGCTTTTTTCTTTAACAGGCGAAAGCGAAATGGCAGCCGCTAATGATGCCACAACTATTCTTAATATAGAAACGATCCTTGCGCGCGCTCAATATTCCCGTGTTGAAATGAGAGATCCATATAAAACTTATAATAAATTTTCTATCAAGGATCTATCGGCTACCACGCCAAATATTAATTGGGCAACAGTATTAAGTGATTTTGAAATAAAAGGTGCTGATAGCATTGTGGTTAACAATCCAGCATTTTTTAAAACATTTGACAGCCTGCTCACAACCATTCCATTGAATGAATGGAAAACATATTTGCGCTGGAATATTATTAGAAATGCGGCGCCGTATTTAAGCAACCCTTTTGTAAACGCGGATTTTGAATTTAATAAAGTGATGACGGGGCAAAAGCAACCCACGCCACGCTACGAAAGAGTTAGCGGCCTCATAGATCAATTACTTGGTGATCTTTTGGGGCAACTTTATGTGGAAAAATATTTTAAGCCGGAAGCCAAAGTTTATATGGTGAACATGGTGGATAATATTGAAAGCACTTTCGCTGACCGCATTAAACGTCTTGATTGGATGAGTGATGGAACCAAACAAAAGGCTTTGGAAAAACTAAAGGCGATTACAAAAAAGATATGCTATCCTGATAAATGGAAAGATTATGAAGGTGTCGTGATTCATAAAGACGATTTTGTTGGAAACATTCGCAGCGCCAGGGAATGGGCATATAATTATATGGTAAATCACATGGGAAAGCCCGTTGATAAAACAGATTGGGGAATGACGACGCCAACTATAAATGCGCAGTATAGCTCTTCGAACAACGATATTACTTTTCCGGCTGGAATTTTACAATTTCCATTTTTTGATTTTGGTGCAGACGATGCTGTAAATTATGGCGGAATTGCGGCGGTTATCGGGCACGAAATGACGCACGGTTTTGATGACCAGGGCCGGAAATTTGATGCTAATGGCAATCTTAAAGATTGGTGGAAAAAGCAAGACGAAGATAATTTCAAACTCAGCGCTGATAAAGTTGCCAAACAATTTGATGATTACACCGTTTTAGATACGCTTCACATTAATGGAAAACTGACACTTGGTGAAAACCTTGCGGACCTGGGAGGTTTAAATATTGCTTACGAAGCATTCACCAAAACAAAAGAATTTAAAGAGGGAAAAAAGATAAATGGCTTCACACCTCAACAACGTTTTTTCTTAAGCTGGGCACAGGTTTGGCGGAGCAATACGCTTCCTGAGAGCCAGGCACAACTTGTAAAAACAGATCCGCACTCGCCCGGCATGTTTCGTACTAACGGACCTGTGTCGAATATAGATGCGTGGTATGCCGCGTTTAATGTAACGCCCGGCGAAAAAATGTATAAACCGGAAAGCGAAAGAATACATATATGGTGACGTAATACCGAACTCATATTTTGCGCGGGTAAAATTTTTAGCTTACAACCCATGCCAGGCAAATGTTTTCAAAAAGATGAAAATGAATCAATAGATTTTTTTCCATGTCTTTCAAAAACATACATTCAATAATTCCTTGCTGGCCCATAACAGTTATTGCCGTTATATGAATGTGATTTTTAAAATCGACACCACCCTTTCCATACCATTTATAAACGGCTTCTTTGCAATTCCAAAAGAGCGTAAGAAAATTGGCATTGTTACCAGGTAACAAACTCAACTCTGTGGCTGATAAAAATTTATTTTTAATCAATTCAATCTTTGTCGTTACCAACTCTACGTCAATGCCTGCACTGTAATTTTCACTTACAATGGCAGCGGCAAAATCCCCGCAATGAGAAATAGAAAAATGAAAAGCCTCGTTAGATAAAAGTGGTTTTTTCGATTCAGCAATTTCTATTAAATGCAAAGGAAAATCAGGGTGTAATAATTGAAGAAGATAACGGCCGGCAAGGTGTTGCAGCCTTTTATGCGGGTGATTGATTGTTTTTTGCAATTGAACTTTTTCAAGAAAAAAATCTTCAGGTTCGCAGATGTGCCACACAGCCAGCTTTGTGATGTCGTTGATATTATGTTGATAAAACAATGGCATTCAAAAAAATTTAAGCCTTATTTGAAGATGTATGAATTATTTTGCAAACCATAAAATAAAGCAAATTAAATGATCTTATCTGATACAAGAATTCTTGAAGAGATTGAAAAGAAAACAATAATTATTGAACCTTATGACCGGGAAAAATTGGGCAGCAATAGTTATGATGTTCACCTGGGAAAATACCTCGCAATTTATAAAGACGAAATTCTTGACGCAAAAAAACACAATCTAATTGAGCATTTTGAAATACCTGCCGAAGGATTTATCCTGGAGCCACGCCAGTTATATTTAGGCGTTACGATGGAATATACGGAGACGCATTCACACGTACCATTTCTCGAAGGCAAATCTTCTACAGGCCGCCTGGGTATTGACATTCATGCAACTGCCGGAAAAGGAGATGTTGGCTTTTGCGGAAACTGGACCTTAGAAATATCCTGCAAAATACCCGTGAGAATTTATGCAGGCATGCCCATTGGACAGCTTATTTATTTTCCGGTTGATGGAGAAGTTGCTGTAAAATATAATCATAAGGCAAATGCAAAATACAGCGGCCAGCCCAACAAGCCTGTTGAAAGTATGATGTGGAAGAATAAATTTTAAAAAGATTTGATACGAGGCAGCTTTTATTAAACCAGGTTTTAGTAACCCAAATGGTAAACGGAATCTATTTGTTCGACTTCGCAGTTGTTCCTGAAACCGCATTCATCTTCTGAGCATTTCTATTCTGCTCTTTTGAAAATTGAATAAATAGAAAAGTTACGTACAGCAAAACAATTGCAGCTATGCAACCGACAAATTTTAGGAAATCGCTTTTCAGCCACCTAAAAAAGTATTTCAGTTTAAATCTACCTGGAGTGTGTCTTGAACGTCTTTTACCGGGTTGATAATTTGAATCAAATGAATTACCCTGATGTTGAGTTGTTATATTCAAAGTTCAGTTTTTTGGCTTGTCATATCTACGTGATAAAATAATAAACGGATCGTCTTCTTTATTTATTTTCTTGAAAGTGATTTTTTTTAAGAAAAAAGTTAATGGTATAGCAAATTATTAAATCAAGGATTAAGAAAGAATTGAATAGACTGGAAATTTATGTAAGCTCAATCACGGTTATTTCCGGCAAGATGCCTACCCTGCCCGGGTAACCGATAAAGCCATAGCCACGGTTAACATATAATTTTTGTTTTCCTTCTTCATAAAGGCCGGCCCATTGCTTATAAACGTATTGAACTGGACTCCATTTAAATCCGGGGATTTCAATTCCAAATTGCATTCCGTGCGTATGGCCGCTTAACATTAAATCCACATCGCTAAATTCCGGCCTTACCTGTGCATCCCAATGGCTTGGGTCATGGCTTATTAAAATTTTGAACGGGTATTTTTCAGTTCCGGCATATGCTTTAGCCATGTTACCATATTTCGGAAAGCGCACTTTTGCGCTCCAGTTTTGAATACCTATCAAGGCAATCTTGTCTTCCTGTTTTACAAGTTCAACATGTTCATCCATCAGCAAGCGCCAGCCAAGGTCTGCATGAACTTTTATAAGATTTTCCAGGTTTTGCGCTTTGGAAACTCCATTTTGAGGCCACGATACATAATCGCCATAATCGTGGTTTCCTAAAGTTGAATAAACACCCATCGGCGCTTTTACTTTGTTGAAAACATCCATATAGTTAGCCATCTCCGTAGTCATGTCATTTACAAGGTCGCCGCTAAAAATTATAAGGTCAGCCCTTTCTGCCATTATTTTTTCAACGCCATGTATCACCGCTTTTTTATTCATAAAGCTGCCGGAATGCACATCGCTGAAATGAACGATTTTTAAACCTCTAAATGCAGGAGGAAGATTATCGTACTTTAAGGAAACTCTTTTTACATGGTAATTATATTTATTGCTGAATCCATAAATAAGGCTTCCGAACAGCGTACTACCTGCGGCCAATCCGAGCCAGCTTAAAAATACGGACCTGCTAATACCATCATCGCTCAGTTGCGCCACTTCAGTATTTCTAAAAAATAATTTACCGGCAGCCCATTGAATTAACCGACGCACATCATCAATTAAAAAGAAAACTATTGCGAGAAATTTCGCAAAAAATAATCCCAGAACAGTGGCGAAAAGATATGTCCTTACTCTTTTCGGCAAAAATTCCGGGCCTGTAAACACGAAAACAAGGAACCCAACAACTGCAATGATTGAAACAACCCAGTATAAAGAAAAAATGATTGTCCTGGTTTTTGGAGAAGCTGAACTGCTAACCGTTTTAATAGCCTGGAAAACATAAGAATCAAGCAACAGCATTATGATTACGAAAAGCAAGGCTCCCAGTGGTGTACGCATTAAATTTTGGTTTTATTCCGGTTCGAAATTAAAAAATTATAAACTCATCCAATTGTTCATCAATCACTTTTAAAGTGTCTTCATTCAACCGTCCGTTTTCATCCATAATGCGGTTAATTACCGATATGGGCAATTTATTATAATGCACATTCATTTTAAGGTAATGCAAAGTACCAGACAAATGATCCATTCCCCTGAGATTGCCCGCCCTTCCTGAAGATATTCCCGTCAAAAGCACTTTTTTATGATACCAGACTCTTTCAATGTCCGAATTATCAATCATCGCTTTTAAAACTCCGGGATATGATCCGTTGTACTCCGGCATAATAAAAATAAATTTTTTTGTCGGAACTAATATTTCATTTTCAACCTTTAAAAATTCCGGGCTGCGATGCAGTACATCCAGGTTCTTTAAGGAAAGAATTGCTGCATCGATATTTTTATCGAGTAATAATCGCCGGTATTCGGCAGCCACTTTTTCTGTATGGCTTCCTATACGGTTCGTGCCGCTAATAATTGTATACATAATTTAATACCCGGCTTTGTTGTTCATTTTAATATAATGAATTGTTAGAAGTTAGTTGATTAATAAACCGCTTTTAAAGGTAGATTGTTGTCTAATATTAGGCCTAATATTTAAATTTGCCA
Organism: Ginsengibacter sp.; assembly: GCA_039935555.1. GTDB lineage: Bacteria > Bacteroidota > Bacteroidia > Chitinophagales > Chitinophagaceae > Ginsengibacter. The sequence goes on from JBDTKB010000170.1 coordinate 5,523, forward strand.
ATGTGGCGCATAATAAGCGCTTGATTTTTTTATAGTTGTTTTTGTGCAAGTGTTTTATGATATACAATTTGGGACATTATTAAGGCGCTTTATTTAAATTAATGGTTACTTTAGCGACCTTTCTTAAAATCCCAAAATTGCCAGCGCTAACTAATGCTGCAAAAAGAAAAGATAAAAGAAAAATTACAGGGAAATAATAATATGGGAAAAATAATAGGGATAGCAAATCAAAAGGGTGGCGTTGGTAAAACTACGACAGCGATTAACCTGGCCGCAAGCCTGGGTGTGCTGGAGTTTAAAACATTGCTGGTAGATGCTGATCCGCAGGCAAATACGACAACGGGTATTGGCTTTGACCTTCATAATATTACAACAGGTGTTTATGATTGCATGGTGAATGATACCCCTGCGCGCGATGTTATTTTAAAAACGGAGATTCCGTATTTAGACCTGATACCGTCGCATATTGATTTGGTGGGGGCAGAAATTGAAATGATCAATTATCCTGATCGGGAAAGCGTTCTGAAAAATATTTTGAGAGGCATAAAAGACGAATATGATTTTATAATTATCGATTGCTCGCCTTCATTGGGATTGATAACCGTGAATGCACTCACCGCTTCAGATAGCGTTCTCGTGCCGGTGCAGGCAGAATTTTTCGCATTGGAAGGGCTGGGGAAATTATTAAACACGATTAAAATTGTACAAAATAGGCTCAATACTTCACTACAAATTGAAGGCCTCCTGATGACGATGTACGACGGCAGGCTGCGCTTGTGCAACCAGGTGGTAAGTGAAGTGAGACGCCATTTTGAAGATCTCGTATTCACTACGATCATACACCGCAATACAAGGCTAAGCGAGGCACCAAGTTTTGGTAAGCCCGCAATACTTTACGATGCAGAAAGCAAAGGAGCGATAAATTACCTAAACCTTGCTAAAGAAATTCTTCAGCGAAATCACCTGACAAAAATTAACCAGGATCAAAAAGTGCTGGAACACGAATAAAAAATATTTCAGCAAAAAAAAAGAAGATGAGTATTCCCAATAAAAAAGATGCTTTAGGAAAAGGTATCAGGTCGCTTTTACAAAATATAGATACAGATCTTTCTACAACAGCATCGAATTTAAAAGTAGAAGCGGCTGAAAAATTCAATGCCGTAAATACCAGGATTCCTCTTCATCTTATTGAAGCAAATCCCCAACAGCCACGCCATGATTTTGATGAAAATTCTTTAAGCGAATTGGCTGCTTCAGTAAAGATGCACGACATTATTCAACCACTTACGGTTTCAAAACTAAGCAATGGCAAGTATCGAATTATTGCAGGCGAAAGAAGGTTCAGGGCAGCGAAAATAGCAGGGCTTTCTGATGTTCCGGTTTACATAAGAGAGGCTAAGGATTCAAAAATGTTGGAACTTGCTTTACTTGAAAACCTGCAGCGCGAAGACTTGAATGCAATTGAAATTGCCTTGAGTTATAAGCAGCTAATGGATGAGCTCGATTACACACAAGAACAACTTGCGGAGCGCATGGGCAAAGAAAGAAGCACTGTTACGAATTATATCAGGCTTTTAAAATTACCTCCCGACATACAGGCGGCTGTAAGAAATGGAATTATTAGTATGGGGCATGCACGCGCCTTGATTAATGTGGATGTGGTGGACAAGCAATTGTATATTTTTAGTGAAATAAAAAATAAGGAACTTTCAGTTCGCCAAACGGAGGACCTCGTAAGAAAAATATATACGCCAGTGAAAGGCGTTGTTAATAATTCGGTAAAAGCCACGCTGCCACCCTCTTTAAAGAAAATTGAAGATAATTTAGCATCGCATTTCAGCACTAAAGTGAAAATGACACAAAATAAAAAAGGCACCGGCAATATTACATTTGATTATTACTCGATAGAAGAATTAAATTCAATATTAGAAAAGATGCAGGTGTCGGTGGATTAAGCTTATGCTAAAACTTTCGCTACTTTTTACAACATTTCTTATTTTTTTCATGCTGCATGATGTAGGCGTATGTGCCCAGCAAAAGGAAGATACGTTACTTATAAAAGGAAATACGCAAGCTGATACAAGTGGAAAAAGATTATTGGCTTTGGACACAGCTATTCGAAAAAAATATAATCCAAAAGTTGCTACGCTGCGGTCAGCGATTTTACCAGGCTGGGGACAGTTTTATAATAAAAAATATTGGAAAATACCAATTATCTATGGCGCCCTTGGAACTACCACCTATATTTTTTTTTACAACTTACATACATATAAAGACCTGAAACGGGCTGTTATCCTGTTATCTGACACTTCGCAGGCAAATGACACACTTGTTAATATAACCTACAGGCTTTATGGTGTAAATTCCCTTAGGACAGTCCGAAATGAGTTCAGGCAAAATATTGACTATTCGGTTTTATTCTTTCTGATATTTTGGGGATTAAATGTGGTGGATGCCACGGTGGATGCACACTTAAAGGCCTTTGATATAAGTCCCAATATTAGTATGAAGATTCGCCCGGGATTAAATTCTTATAACAACGGCCCCGGCATTGCATTTGTGTTTTCGTTTAAGGACAGGCATTCCAAAGTTTTATTGCCACTTCCATAACGTTTTCCTACTTTCATTTCAACATTAATTTAATTATGAATATTGCTTTATTAGGCTATGGCAAAATGGGTAAAGCCATTGAAGAAATTGCGACGCAAAAAGGACACAAAATAGTCATGAGAATTCATGATCAAAATTTGCCGGAGCTCACGAAAGTAAATTTACAAAAAGCAGATGTTGCGATAGAATTTACCAATCCGCAAAGCGCCGTGGAAAATATACTTCTTTGCTTTGAAGCAGGCGTGCCTGTTGTATGCGGCACCACCGGCTGGCTTTCTCAAATGGAAATGGTAAAAGAAAAATGCAGCGAGCTAAACGCAACGCTTTTGTACGCGAGTAACTTTAGTATTGGTGTAAATATTTTTTTTGAATTAAATAAAAAGCTTGCGTTGCTTATATGCCAACAATTTAATTATAATGTAGGCATTGAAGAAATACATCATACTGAAAAGAAAGATGCACCAAGCGGAACTGCCATCACACTTGCTGAACAAATTATTGACACGTTACCCAAAAAAAATAAATGGGTGAATAAATCTTCTGACAGTCCTGAAGAAATTTCCATCATAAGTAAAAGGATAGATCCCGCGGCCGGAACGCATTCAGTAAAATATACGTCAGATGTTGATG
>JBDTKB010000171.1:0-10132 GCA_039935555.1 Ginsengibacter sp.
AAAATGTTTTGAAAGCGATTGAAAGAATTACGGCCCAGGATGGCTTGGGTATGAGTGCAAAAAGAGTTACCGTTTCTACGGCAGGAGTTGCAAAAATGATAAAGCAACTGGGCGATGACGGCGTAAAATTTAACTTGGCAGTTTCTCTTCATGCGGCTAATGATAAAAAAAGAAACGAAATAATGCCCATTAACGAAAGCAATAACATTAAAGCATTGATAGAGGCGCTAAATTATTTTTTCGCAAAAACAAAAAACGATATAACCTTCGAATACATTTTATTTAAAGGTGAAAATGATTCCATTCAAGACGCTGATGATCTTATAAAAATTTACAAACAAGTGCCCGTTCACCTGGTGAATATTATTGAATACAACCCAATTGAAAACGCAAGTTTTGTAAAGCCTGATAAAGATGCCACGCAAAAATTTATGGATTACCTTGCTGCGCACCGCGTAAATGTTAGGCTAAGAATTAGCCGCGGTAAAGATATTGATGCCGCATGCGGACAACTCGCAAATAAAAATCTCGTTCACGTAGACTAGTATTCTCCGATCTTCTTTAACATTTAATTGCACCCGGAAATTAAACCGGGTGTTTTTAGTGCAGTCTATATCCCAAACAAATAAAAATATACACATGAAAAAATATCTATTAGCATTATCTGCTTTTACCGTTATGGCATTTGCAGCTAATGCGCAGGAAAAAAGTAATCCAAATGAGTCTTCAGATCAGCAACAGAAAGTACATATGAATCATGACAAGCACGGAGATAGAATGAGCATGCATCATCGCGGTGGAATGATGCATCATATAAACCTTACTGATGCTCAAAACCAGCAGGCCAAAGAACTTCAGGCAGATTATATGAACAAAGTAAAAGATCTTGAAAAAGATCAAAATATTACCCTCAAAGATTACCGCGCTAAAAAAGCTATTCTTGAGCAGGAAAGAAGATCAAAATTCCAGGCGCTCTTAACACCTGAGCAAAAAGATAAAATTGCGCAAGGAAGAAAAGAAATGCATGAGAAGAGAGAAATGATGGGTCAAAAGAGAATGGATAAAATGAAATCTGACTTGAACTTAACCGATGCGCAGGTTGAAAAAATAAAAGAGCAAAAGAAAAGTTCCATGGAAAAGATGAAAGAGATCCGTGAAAATTCATCTCTCAGCCAGGAGCAAAAAAAGGAAAAATTTATGGATCTGAGGAAAAGCTCTCATGAAAGTATGAGCAGCATTTTAACTGCAGATCAAATAAAAAAATGGGATGAAATGAGGCATAACAGGATTAATGAAATGAAAAACAGGCATTCGAATAAAGATTCTTAAAAATAATTTCCCTTTGAAAATTGCGGGTGGGCCAAAATGGTTCACCTGTTTTTTTTATATTTGCGCCTCATACTGTTGAAAAAACAGCAAATCCCTTCAAAATGAGCCAGCAACCTTTTCAAAAATTCATCAATCCAAAAAATAACGCTGCAGTAAAAGAAAAGCACAAGCAGGATAAAAAAATTTCAAAAAAACAAAAGGCAGCTGCAATAGAAAAACACTTCGAAGAGAAAAGGGCGTTGCGTTATCGCGGATTTTCAGCCAACAAACCACCGGAAGCTGAAGCAACAGCTAAGCCTGCAAGGAAACAAAAATATCCTCAGCCAAAAAAAGATGGCGCCGCAGCTCCGGAAACTCCTAAAAAGACTACTGATCCTTCAACAATGCCATTGAATAAATATTTGGCGCATTGTGGCGTTACCTCACGAAGAGATGCGGTGTCGTTAATTATAGATGGAAAAGTTTCCGTTAATAAAAATGTGGTAACACAACCGGCGTTTAAGGTGAATGACAAAGACGATGTATTTTTTAATGGCAAGAAATTATATGTAACAAAAAATCTTGTCTATATTTTATTAAACAAACCTAAAGATTACATTACCACCACCGATGATCCACAGAATAGAAAAACGGTTTTACAACTTACTAAAAATGCAACCGATCAACGCATATATCCCGTTGGCCGGCTTGATAGAAATACTTCGGGCGTGCTGTTATTAACAAATGATGGTAATTTAACCCAGGAACTTACCCATCCAAGTTTCAACATAAAAAAAGTATACGAAGTGAAGCTGGATAAGCCTTTAACAAAAACTGACTTTGATAAAATATTAAAAGGATTAAGATTGATTGACGGAGAAATTTTTGCTGATGCATTGGCTTATGCTGATTCAAAAGATAAATCTGTAATTGGCATCGAATTACATAGCGGCCGCAATCGCATTGTAAGGCGCATATTTGAACATTTGGGCTATGACGTAAAAGGCCTTGACAGGGTGATGTATGCTAACCTCACTAAAAAAAATGTAGAGCGCGGCAAGTGGCGTTACTTAAGCGAAAAAGAAATTCGTTTATTAAAATACATGAATAAACAAAAAAATATCCGCGGTGCAGAAAACTCCAGGAAAAAATTAGATACAACAGAATTTGATTAATGATGACAAATGTGAAAGGAGTTTCAATAATTTACGAAAATGAAGATTTTATTGCTTTGAATAAAGCCTCGGGCATGCTTACAATTCCTGACAGGCATGATGGAGAACAATTGTCCTTATATAAATTACTTAGCCAGCAATTCGATAAAATTTTTATTGTACATCGCCTAGATAAGGAAACAAGCGGACTTGTACTATTCGCTAAAAATGAAGCGAGCCATAAACATCTTTCTCAATTATTTGAAAAAAGAAATATCGAAAAAATCTACCTGGGTATTATTCGCGGAAGCCTGCCAAATGAAACCGGTTCTATTGACGAACCGATTGCCGAACATCCAACGCGCAATGGAGTTATGACCACGAGTAAGAAAGGAAAACCTTCACTGACGGATTATACGATGCTGGAAGATTATGGAATTTATTCTTTAGTTCAATTCAATATCCGTAGTGGAAGAACGCATCAAATAAGAGTGCACATGAAATTTGCTGGACATCCCATTGCCTGCGATACAGTGTACGGTGATGGTGAGCCTGTTTCATTGTCATCTTTCAAAAAGAAATTCAAGCTAAGTCAACATGATGAAGAAGAAAGGCCTTTGGTTAACAGGCTAGCCTTACATTCTTATCAATTAAATTTTAAAGATGCCGGTGGAAATTTACATTCGCTGGAAGCACCAATGCCGAAAGATATAAAAGCATTATTGCAGCAATTAAAAAAAAACCGGCACTAAAATTTGATGCAGATCTTAATCTAAATTTGGTTGCGGTGTATAGCGCAAATATGGTTTCACAATCTTTACACCCTTTGGAAATTTTTTCATCGCATCTTCTGTACTTACTGAAGGCACAATAATAACATCTTCTCCTTCCTTCCAATCTGCAGGTGTTGCAACGCTATAATTTGCAGTTAGCTGTAAGGAATCTATCACTCTTAAAACTTCGTTGAAATTTCTACCTGTTGATGCCGGATAAACGATCATCAATTTTACTTTTTTATCAGGCCCTATTACAAATAATGAACGCACAGTTGCTGTAGCAGAAGCATTAGGATGTAACATGCCATATAGGTTTGCCACAGTCTTATCTTCATCCGCAATAATGGGAAAATCCACGGTACAATTTTGGGTTTCATTTATATCATTTCTCCATCCCATGTGTTTATCCAGAGGATCTACACTCACAGCAAGAACTTTTACATTGCGCTTTTCAAACTCTTTTTTGAGTAATGCTGTTCGTCCCAATTCTGTGGTGCAAACCGGCGTGTAGTCCGCTGGATGAGAAAATAATACACCCCAACTATCACCTAAATATTCATAAAAATTTATTTTGCCCTCGGTTGTTTCTACCGTAAAATCCGGAGCTGTGTCGCCTAATTGTAAACTCATAATTATTTATTTTTATTTAAAAGAATTTGCTAAGATATTAATATCCTACCAAATTGGTAGGGGAAATTTATTAATTTGCATTCAGCAGCAAATAAACTTCTACATTATGAAAAATATCCGGGGAAAATAATGCTTTCAAAAAAAACACGTTATGCCTTTAGGGCGCTTGCTTACCTGGCTGAAAATTATGGAGACGGTCCAATATTAATTTCCAGCATTTCCAATGAAAAAAAAATTCCATTGAAATTCCTGGAAAATATTCTTAATGAATTAAAAAAAGCCGACTTGCTTGAAAGCAAGAAAGGTAAAGGCGGCGGATATTTTTTAAAAGTATCTCCAAAAAAAATAAATCTTGCCACCGTTATAAGGGTTATCAATGGACCGATTGCATTGCTACCTTGCGTTAGTTTAAATTTTTATGAGAAGTGCGACGATTGTGATGAAACACATTGTGGTATAAGAAAAATGATGACTATTGCGAGAGATGCAACTTTAAAAATACTGGAGAAGAAAACCTTACACGATATTATTTTTGCCACGATCTGATTTGCCGGCTGCTCTTATAACGCTGCCTGTTCCGAACCTGTTTTTCACATCATCAATAGCCTTGTATAGAATATTCTTTCGCTCCGCATTTTGAAAGAGGTTGGTTTGAATGGCATCGTTGGTTAAGTCACTAAAGCGCACACCCAGCAAGCGAACAGGTTTACCTTTTTTATACAGTTTATGAAACAAGTCTTTTGCCACAGGAATTATTTCATCATCTGCACAAGTGTAAGAGATGCTTGTTTGCCGTGAGGTTGTTTCAAAATCAGGATAGCGAAGTTTTACGGTAATACAACCGGTCACTTTTCTATCCTTTCGTAACTCAAATGCAATTTTTTCTGTCATCCGCACAATCTCACTCATGAGCATATTTACATCAAATACGTTTTCTTCAAAAGTATTTTCTGTAGAAATAGACTTTGCTTCATGGTAAGGTGTTATGGTGGAATGTTGTATACCCTGCACTTTATTCCATAATTCAAATCCCCATTTGCCCAAAATTTTTTCAAGATTTTCAGGGGTTGAATTTTGGATATCTTTAATAAATTTAAATCCATGATGCAACAAAACCTGTGTTGTTTGCCCACCAACACCGGGAATCTTATTTAATTCCAAGTTGCCCAAAAATTCTTTTTCTTTTCCTTCCGGCACTTGCAAAAATCCATTTGGCTTTGCCTCATTGGTCGCCATTTTTGCAACCATTTTATTTTTGGCAATCCCAAAAGAAATTGGAAGTCCGGTTTCACTTGTAATAAGTTCGCGAAGTTCAATTGTCCATTTCAAAGGATCAAAAAATTTATCCATTCCACTCAAATCAATATAGAATTCATCAATAGATGCTTTTTCAAAAAGCGGCGCTTTAGATGCTATGATTTGCGTTACCCATCTTGAATATTTAGTATAATCACTATAAGTTCCCTTAACCACAATTGCGTGCGGACATAGGCGCATGGCGGTTTTCATGGGCATAGCGGAGTGAACACCAAATTTTCTTGCTTCGTAACTGCAAGTGGTTACAATTCCTCTTTCCCTGCTGCCACCCACTATTACTGCCTTTCCTTTTAAAGATGGATCGCGTATAAATTCTACCGAAACAAAAAAGGAATCAAGATCGAAGTGAGCAATTAAATTTGATGTGGCGGCTTGCATAATCTATGCAATTTTATATTTTCAAATGATCAGGCATTTCTATAAATTTCGAGTAGGCCTTCGGGTAAGCTCACAAAAATGATGCGGTTTTTTTTATCAATTTTTTCCAGCGATCCTTCGTGAACAGGAATAAGCGCTTCCTTTCCATCTAACATTATTTTGCATAAAATCTGATGCGGCTGTTCTATTACTTCACACACTTCGCTTAACTCAACATCATCATTTACAACCATAAAACCAAGTAGCGAAATAGGTGATGCATTTGCCGCGAATTTCTTAAAATCCTTTTCACTTAACCACACTTCTTTTTTAATCAAATGCTTTGCTTTTTCTTTGGAGGAGAGGCCTTCTAATTTTACATAAACTTCTTTATCGTTTTTTATTTTAGCTGTTTCAATAAAGTACGGAAGAAACGAATCTTTGCTTTCTTCAAGGAAAATATTTTCCAATCCTTTTAAAGAAGTTTTTTTTCCAAGATTATGTTCAAGCACCAATTGCCCGTCAACACCGAAAGTGGCCGCCAGCTTGCCTATTTTGAAATAATTATCCATTTATAACGGCAAAGATATTTTAGAAAAAACAAAACCCTTGAAAATGAATATTTTGATAAAATAAACTTACGAAGTATCAAAATCTTAGATCAACTTTTGAGGCTGAATAAATGGCAAAAAAAAATGAACATCCCTTTTAAGAATGTTCATTTCAATAATTATTATTGATAGTTTTATACGCCCATATATTCTTTTAGCAGGTGGCATCTCGATGCAGTTCGAAGCTTCGTAAGGGCCTTATCTTTTATTTGCCGTACGCGTTCGCGGGTCAGGCAAAATTTCATTCCTATATCTTCAAGGCTAAGAGGCTGGTCCATATTAATGCCATAGAAATAACAAATCACTTCTTTTTGCCTTTCAGTAAGTACACTTAAGGAGCGGGCTATTTCCTTTTTTAGCGAATCGTTAAACATGATTTGCTTGTCCGCACTTTCTGCGTTGCCATCAATTAATACATCTATAAGTGTACTTTCTTCTCCCTCGCTTAAGGGCGAATCCATGCTTACGTGTCTCGCAGCAACGTTCATAGTCGCAGATACTTCTTCTGTTTCTATATCAAGAAAAAATGCCAGTTCCTCGGCGGTTGGGGTACGCTCAAACTCTTGCTCAAGATGAGAAAAAGCCCGACTAATTCTATTCGTTAAGCCCACCTTGTTCAATGGAAGCCTAACAATTCTTGATTGCTCAGCCAGCGCCTGCATAATACTTTGGCGTATCCACCATACACCATAAGAAATAAATTTGAAACCTCTTGTTTCATCAAAGCGCTGTGCAGCTTTAATTAGGCCCAGGTTCCCTTCGTTAATAAGATCCGGTAAAGTAAGTCCCTGGTTTTGATATTGCTTTGCAACAGATACCACAAAACGCAGATTTGCCTTGGTTAGTTTATCCAAAGCTGCCTGGTCGCCTTGCCTTATTTTAACTGCAAGTTTTACTTCTTCCTCGGGAGAAATAAGATCAACCTTACCAATTTCCTGAAGGTATTTTTCAAGACTTTCGCTTTCGCGATTGGTGATTGATTTCGAAATTTTAAGCTGACGCATACTCATAAGACTAAATTTAAAAGTTTAATAACTGTTAGTAGGTGGTATAGTCAATTATCAGGAGTATAACGTAATTTAAATCCTTTTAAGTATGTTACCAAAAAAATTGTTAAAATATTTTGGGGCTATATATGAGAGATCAAAATAAAAATTGCTTTTATAAAAATAATTAGAAAAAAAAGTATAAATAAGTTTGGATAGCTAATTTATTTTCTATTATTGCACCTAACAGAACAAGTTTTAATTTACATGATGAGCAAGAAAATAAGATATACGCTAGAGTACCCTGTGAGATGTTCTCCTGGAATTTTATTCGAATTTTTATCTACTTCTACGGGATTGCAGGAGTGGTTTGCCGACAAAGTTGAAGACCAGGATGGCGTATTTAGTTTTGCATGGAACGGATCCGCAGAAGAAGCGGAGGTATTGGAAAGTGAAGAAAATAAATCGATCCGCTTTCATTGGGTAGGTTCGCCAAAGGATGAATATTTTGAATTCAGCATTGAAAAATCTGAGGTAACCAACCTTACGATTTTAATCATAAACGATTTTGCAGAGAAAAAAGAAATTAAAGATCAGTCGCAACTTTGGGAGACGCAGGTGAAGGAATTATTTCACCGTTTGGGAAACTGATTGTAATAAAGCTCATTATTTCTTTAAAGGTTTCTTCCAAAAATTTCGGCGCATCATCCCATTCATTTAATTCAATTTTTTTTGAAATTTTAAAGAAATTTTTATTTGAAATTTCAGTAATTTTTTCTTCATTAATTACTGTTGCTGAAATATAATTTGATGGCTCAAAACTATGCTCCCATTCACTTTCATTTACACAAATAAAAAAATCATTTTCTTGCAGATAATTTAATGCAGTTAAAAAATTGGTCTTTTCCGAAAGATTTTTCCCGGAAATATGCAGGGAAATACTGAAGAAATTCCCCCACCAAAACATGGTTCTAATTGCAAAAATATTTTCTTTAGAAAACAATCCGGGATAATCGAGTATCACATAAGGAAGTCCTTCATAATTTTCTCCCTTTGAAATTTTTCCATTTGCTGTTTTAAAAAATGAAGGCAGCAATCCTTTTTCTTCCACAATTATTCGTTTATAAGCATCTAGCATGCCGCCAAAAAGTTGGTACACTTTAGTGATGATCGATTGTTTCGTTAAAATCCATTGCCCGTTTTCTACCAGTTCCTTTTCGAGTTTTGAAAGATGTATTTTTGCCGGAGTATTCATAAATGAAAAGTACAACAAAAGAGATTAACGGATCACTCTGCCGGGTGTTAACTGCATGTTTAAAAAACTTGACAAACTAATTCTTAAAGCATTTCTGTGGCCCTTTATCGCCACATTCTTCATTACATTATTTGTGTTTATGATGCAAATTTTGTGGAAGTATATTGATGACCTCGTGGGCAAAGGGCTGGATTTTATAACGCTTACAAAATTTCTTATTTATGCAAGCGCTACGTTGGTAACGCTTGCCTTGCCGATTGCCATTTTATTATCATCAATAATGACTTTTGGAAAACTTGGTGAAAATTTTGAATTGGTGGCCATTAAGTCTTCCGGCATCTCGTTGCTTCGGTTTATGCGGCCTTTATTTTTTGTATCAATAATACTTACCGGAGTTGCATTTTTATTTGCAAATTATATTGCACCGGTGGCTAATTTAAAATTCGCCGTAATCTACAATGACATCTATCGAAAGAGCCCGGCATTTGATTTGAAGGATGGCGTTTTCTACAATGGTTTTCGTGGCTTCGCAATAAAAGTTGGCAAAAAAGAAAAAGATAAAAGCACGCTCCACAATGTCTTAATTTACGAAGAGTCAAATCCGATCCAGGATAATACAATCATTTCTGAAAGTGGAAAAATGACCGTAAGTGCCGATAAAAAATTTCTGGAATTCAGGCTAAAAAATGGAAACCGTTATTCAGAAAAAGGGGAATATAATTCTGCTAAAAATGAATATGTACAAATGGGTTTTAAGGAATATAATAAGCTATTTGATCTTACGCAATTAAATATTCAAAAGACCTCCGATAGCCTCTTTATGAATAATATGCGTATGAAAACGTTGCGGCTGCTTGATAAAGATCTCGACTCTCTTAAAAAAATTCCCGATTCAATATTAAAACAAAACAGGAGCGATCTTAAAGCTTATATTCCATTTGAAAAATATAAAGATACTGCTAGAACAAAGAAACAAATGAGCGTTTCAGTCGAAAAAATCGGGAACAAAAAAGTAAAATCATTTGACGACCTTATACCGGATAGCTTAAAAACTCTTGTGGATGGCCAGGCGCTAAACTCGGTTGCCAATGTAAAAAGCCTGTTGGAAATTAATACCAACCAATATAAAAATCAATTGAGCGATATTACACAACACAAAGTTGAATGGCATAAAAAATTATCGCTTTCAGTGGCTTGCATGGTTTTATTTTTCATTGGCGCACCACTTGGTTCTATCATTCGAAAAGGTGGCCTTGGTCTTCCGCTTGTGGTTGCGTTGATCTTTTTCCTGATTTTTTATTTGCTGAATATTTTCGGTGAAAAATTTACCAAAGATGAGGTGCTCGACCCTATAATCGGCATGTGGCTTCCCGTCATTGTTCTTTCTCCCGTTGGATTTTTTCTAACTTATAAGGCCATGCACGACTCACAGTTATTCAATAAAGAATATTATTACAGGGCAATCAAAAAAATAAAATCCTGGAGCAAAAACATGGTTTTGCTCGCGAAAGATAAAGGAAATAAAAGCGTTTAATTTTTGAGACCACGGCTAATTTTTTTGCGGAAAAATTTCATTTTGATGCGGCGGATAGTAAAGGATTTTGTCCTTTTGCATCATTCAATAATGCGAACGTTTGTAACAAACAAATACGTCCTAAATTGACTCAGCCTTTGCAACGAAACACCTAAATTTAAATATTGGCGTAACTATTACAAAGGCTGATGAATTGAAAAGCAA
>JBDTKB010000172.1:0-4419 GCA_039935555.1 Ginsengibacter sp.
GAAAGGATCATCTATCAGTCGCAGAAACTTTTTAAGCGATACCGTTAAAGCATCTGTAGGAACTGCTATCGCAGTTAATTTTCCAATGATTGTTCCTGCAAGTGTATTTGGTAAAACTGCGCCAAGTAATTTAATAAATGTTGCATCTATTGGCTGCGGCAGAATTTCAACAACACACGACATGACGGCAATTGCGAGATACGCAGGTGCAAGAATAAGGGCTGTTTGTGATATAGATAAAAATCGCGCAGATGCCGGGCCGATGGCTGTTAGAAACAATTACGAAAAAGCCGCAGCATTTAATGGTGGCTTGAAGGGTGATTGGGCTGTTAAAGTTTATTACGATTACCAGGAACTTCTTGCAAATAAAGATATTGATGCAGTTCATATAAGTTTACCGGATCATCATCACGCAATTGTTGGAGTGCATGCCGTTAATGCTGGCAAAGATGTGTATTTGCAAAAGCCTGCATCATTAACTATTGAAGAGGGAAGAATTTTAAGTAATGCCGTAAAAAAAAGTGGAAGAATTTTGCAAATGGGAAGTCAGCAGCGTTCGTTGGATCCGTGGCCCCAGTTTAAAAAAGTATGCGAGTTAGTTCGTAATGGAAGAATTGGGAAATTGCAAACGGTTGAGGTTGGCTTACCCGGCGATCCCGGTGGCGGAAGTAAAGTTCAAATGCCTGTTCCTTCAAATTTAAATTACGACGCATGGTTAGGTGCCACTCCTGGAATATATTATACTGAAGATAGAGTGCACTCGCAGGATGCAACCCTAGCAGGTATTACAAGCAGGCCGGGTTGGTTACGCTGCGAACAATTTGGAGCAGGCATGATTACCGGATGGGGCGCTCATCACATTGACACTGCTCACTGGGGGATGAATACTGAACTTACCGGGCCAATTGAAATTTGGGGCACGGCAAAATTCCCAACTGATGATCCCGGTTATACAGGATTGTGGAACGTTCATGGAATATTTAAAACCGAGGCCATGTATGCTAACGGTGTGCACATGATTGTTTCAAATGAACTGCCTAATGGCGTAAAATTTATTGGTACTGAAGGATGGCTTTGGGCGGCACGTGGAAATTATAAAGTAACAGATTCTGATCCTGTGGCTGATAGTACTGGTGTAAAGCCTATTGATGCAAGTGATCCCAAAATATTGCAGTCTGTTATCGGCCTGACTGAAATTCACTTATATGAAAGCGCTGAGCAACATGCTAACTGGTTAGATAGTGTTAAGACCAGGAAAGAACCTTGTTCTCCAATTGAAGTCGGTCACCGGTCATGTAGTGCCTGTTTACTGCATCATATTGCTATGAAGTTGAAAAGAAAAATTTATTGGGATCCGGTAAATGAAACCTTCACCAATAATGACCAGGAAGCAATTGCCATGTTATCAAGACCCCGCAGAAAAAAATACGATTTTTAATTAGGCAATGTGGTCAAAAAAATTAATCCCGGGCCGTGCACTTTCAAAATTAAAAGCAGACTTTCCTTCCATACAAATTTCGTTTATGCATCTGCGTTATACGGGCACTCGTAGAGATTTGAACACTGTACCTGTTTAGACCGCGCCACGACCAAGGGCAAAATAAAAGAATTATATGTAACGATAAAATTCTTCGAACAAAAATAAATAAAGCCCTAAATTATGAATGAAATTTAATGTGCCAGTGTATTTCCTATTGACAAATTTTCTAACTAAAAACAGTTTCCGAAGCCCCAATGTTGGGAAAACTTGAATAAATTCAATGCGTGGCTTTTCTTTCCTTCTATTTCGTCTATGCGTCGCAGTTATACGAGAGGAAATGGAGATTTGAACACTCCGCCGGGCGAACTAAGAATAGCTGGAGGTTACATATATGGAATTGAAAAATAAAACGTCGAACCTTTGCCGGTTTCGCTATTTACCCCAATCTTTCCTTCATGTCTGCAAATAATTTCTTTTGAAATAAACAGGCCTATACCAAACCCCGGGAATGTTTTTTCATTTTTTCCTTCAACCCTGTAAAAACGTTCAAATATTTTTTCCTGGTCATGTTCGCTAATTCCAATGCCGAAATCCCGTACAACTACAACCAGGTTATTATTCTCTACACGGCTTTCAACTTCTATTTTAAGAGAATGGGGTGAATATTTTATGGCATTTGTAAGAAAGTTAGTTATCACCTGGCCAATCTTTTCCCTGTCAGCATACAGCGTTGTCGGTGCTGATTTTGAAAAAATAATTTCGTAAGTGGCATTAATATGTCCGATGTCATCAATTACTTCCTGTATCAATTCATTTATTTCAAAATTTTCTTTCTTAAGCGAAAGGCTGCCAGTTTTTATTTTCGAAAGATCGAGGAGGTCGGAAATAAGGTTGGTAAGTTTTAAAACCTGCTTATCAATAACATTAAGAGATTTTGCGAGAAAAGGATCATTGGTTTCACTATAATTACTCTGTAATAGTTGTGTATAAGCTTTAATGGAAGTAATAGGAGTTTTTAATTCATGGCTGGCAACGCCAATAAAATAATCTTTTTGCTGATCTTGTTCTTTCATTTCCTGGATATCAGTGCTTGTTCCTACCCACATCTGTATGTTACCGGCCTCATCTCTTTGGGGAATAGCACGGCTCAGTTGCCAACGGTACTTACCATCGTGCCTGCGAAAACGGTGTTCAAATAAAAAGTCTTGTCCTGTTGTAACAGATCGCTGCCAGGCTAATTTATTTTCATTTCTTTCGTCGGGATGAACAATTTGTAACCATTCATTCGTGTCAAACTCCCCATTGGTTAAACCTGAATACTTATACACCGCCTGGTTAAAATAATTCAGATTACCTTCTGCATCGCTTGTCCATACAAACTGTGGCATTGAATCAGCAAGCAGCCTGAACTTCACTTCATTTTCCTTTATGATTCGTTCAGCATGCTTTTGGCTGGTAATATCACGTGCAATTTTTGAAGCCCCGATAACATTTCCGCGACCATCTCTTACCGGCGAAATGGTTAAAGAAATATCTAATGTTCTTTTGTCCTTTGTAACGCGTTTAGTTTCAAAATGGTCAACCCTTTGGCCTTTTCTTAGACGGGCAAGTATATCAGGTTCCTCATTTATTCTATCAGCAGGAATTAATTTTAAAATCGGCTGCCCAATCATTTCATCTGCCGAATATCCGAACATTCTTTCTGCGGCGGTATTCCAACTGGTAATAATACCATTCAAATTTTTGCTGATGATTGCATCATCAGAAGAATGAACGATACCAGCGATTTCTTCTAATTTTGTTCTTGCCAACACTTGTGAACTAACATCGGCAACTGTTACTATTATTCCTGAAATTTTATTATCATTTTCAATTAGCGGATGATAAAAAAAATCAAAAAAGCCCACCTCTACCTTACCGTACCGTTTAACAGAAATAGGATATTCAATTCCATGGTAAGGAATTCCTGTATCTAAAACATGATCCAATAAGGCATGAACAGATTGCTCAACCTCAGGCATTGAATCGAACAAAGGTTTGCCTACAAATTCATTTTCCTCTTTATCTATCATCAACAAGTACGCGCTATTAGCCGTCTCTACAATAAACTCCCTCCCTTTTAAAATAACCATGCCTACGGGAGTTTGCCTCACTATATCCCGAAAACGTTCTTCGCTTTTTTTCAATTCATCTTCTGCCTTTTTTTTATTGGTGGTTTCAATAACCGTAACTAACACCCCTCCTACTTCACCATTTTCTTTTCTGATTGGGCTGTATGCAAAATCAAAATAGCAGTCTTCGATAAACCCATTCCGGTTTAACTGATATAAAAAATCGGGGTGGTTAAAAGCTTCACCTTCCATTACGGAATCAAACATTGGTTTCACAATGTGCCAAATTTCACTAAATGTTTCATGTGTACCTATTCCCAATGCGTGGGGATGTTTTAAAGAACCAAGTATCGGACGGTAACCGTCATTATATAATTGAATATACTCCTTGCCCCACGCTATATACATTGCGAAAGGATTATCAAGCATTACTGAAACCATTGTACGCAGACTTGGCGGCCAATCTTTCGGATTACCTAAAGGTGTCTTACTCCAATCTTTTTCAAGGATAAGCGCTCCCATTTCGCCACCACCAGAAATAAAGTGAAATTTTTCTTTTAAGGCAGGTTTAATAGCTGTATGATGCATGCTAAATTATCTTTGAAATGTATTGTAAGTTATATTAAACGATAATCATATTTAAAAAAATATTTATTTAAAAAATAGTGGAGATCCGTGTATCATAGAGATTTGAACACTGTACTGCGTAAACCGCGCAGAACAAGAGATTCAAACTTACATCACGAATTATCTTATACCTGGATGAACATTGGTAGAAAATTTCTATTTGAAATTTAATATATTACTTTGCCAATCTTAAATCCGTTC
>JBDTKB010000173.1:0-4019 GCA_039935555.1 Ginsengibacter sp.
CGCGAAGCGGCAACCTATGATGCAATGATTTATCCAATTACCAACTTTTCAATTGCCGGTGTGATCTGGTACCAGGGAGAAGCGAACGTAGAAAATGCATCAACTTACCAACTTTTATTTTCAACAATGATTAACTCCTGGAGAAAAGCCTGGGATAAAAACTTTCCATTTTATTTTGTGCAGATCGCGCCATATTCCGGCTATGGAAATATTTCCGGGGCTTTATTAAGAGAAGCGCAAACGAAAACTTTAATGGTGCCGAATACAGGAATGGTGGTGATAACTGATCTTGTTTCTGACGTAAAAAATATTCATCCAAGAGATAAGAAAGATGTTGGAGAACGATTGGCAAATCTCGCGCTTTCGCAAACTTATGGCAAGCATGGTTTCCCTGACCAATACCCCATTTATAGAGGAATGGATGTGGAAAAAGGAAAAGTAAAAATCTCTTTTGATAACGCAGAAGCGGGGCTCATGAATAAAGGAAATACGCCCACTGATTTTTATATCGCCGGCGCAGACAAAATTTTTCACCCTGCCAGTGCAAGGATCATTGGAAACAATGTTATCGTATGGAATAATGATGTCAAAAATCCTGTTGCAGTTAGATTTGGTTTTACGAATGATGCAATTCCGAACTTATTTAGTAAGGATGGGTTGCCCATGAATATTTTTCGCACCGACGACTGGAATGATGTAAGTACAATAATTCAGAAATAGGCGGCCTGTCTTTTGCATTATTTTATAAATAACCGGCGAAAAACATTTTACCTTTATGAGTAACGATTATGACTCCGAAAGTGTCGCATAAATATTCTTTAGAAGAAGACTTTATCCTCCAAAAACTTCACAAAGAGTTGCCCGGAGATTTGTCATACCATGGCGTACATCATACCATGGATGTCTTCAATGCGGCGATGCGAATTGCTGAAGCTGAAAAATTATCCCAGGAAGAAATTAAATTATTAAGGATAGCAGTTTTGTATCACGACGCTGGCTTTACTTCTACCTATAAAAATCATGAAGAAAAGGCATGTGAAATGGCGAGAGAACATTTGCCAACTTATGGTTATACTCCAAAAGAAATAAAAATTATTTGTGGGATGATAATGGCAACTAAAATTCCGCAAAACCCTCATACACTTTTAGAAAGAATAATTTGTGATGCCGACCTGGATTACCTCGGCCGGAATGATTTTCATAAGATCAGCAAAACGTTATTTCAGGAGATTCAAAAATATGTAAGAACGCACCATGATAAAGAGTGGAATCTTATTCAGAAAAAGTTTTTGGAAGAACATCAATATCATACAAAGTTTTCAAGAACGAAACGCGATCCCCAAAAGCAAAAATATTTAGAAGAAATTCGCCAGCTCGTTCTCACTTATGATCTTCAGTAATAGCGCTCCTTTTTCAATTCTTCTTTTATTCTAAACGGCTTAAATTATTTTGAAAAATTCATTGCTTAAAATATTTGTGCCATGCAATTATTCAAGATTAATAATTGCTGCCTTTTAAGAAAACAAGTGAAAAATATTTGCCTTTGAAATAGGAGAAATAAAATTATATTGCTAGCAATTTTTTCGACTCTTCTTTCTTTACTTAAGACTGAATGATAAAAAAAGGTGACTTTTTTAGAATCACCTTTTGTTATTGATTTACAGAAATCTTAAGCAGGCACTTTACTCATATCTTCTCTTTCCCAAAAACGATGTTGAGCAATTGCATTGATAAATGAAGTCGCAACTTTTTGATCAAATTTTTGCGCGGTAATTATACCTAATGATGTTAGTGAGTTATCGCCTTCACCATTAATTTTTTCGCCAGCAAATGTTGATGATAAAAGATCTATTGCCTCACCGGTTGCCGCAATTGCTTTACAATGACGGTAAGTTTCATTTATAAAAAGTATTGCCTCAGGTTTGCTTTTTAAAGCATTCACACTCGATTCTCCACCGGGTATAAAAATTGCATCGAACATCACGGAAGAAGAACCTAAAAACGCCTGATCGGCTTTGACGTTTTCTCCTTTGGTTGTTTTAAATGTTCCCAATTTCATTGAAACTATTTTTACTACGGCACCTTGCGCTTCAAGTGCAGCTTTAATTTTCATTAATGAATCATCAGCGCCGTTAGTAGCAAGAATGGCTACCTGCCTGGTTTTAATGGTGTTTTTAATTGTATTTGCCATACTCAGGGCAGGAGACGTTTCTACATTTTGCTGCACAAAAACCGGTTGCACATCTTTTGGTTTTGTATCAGCACCAAAGCTATGGTTAATCGGCTGTTGCGGTTTTACCGGAACTTTAATACCGAGATTATCTGCTACGCGTGCAGCAAGATCTCCATCAATTTGAGTGAGCAGGCCAACAACGCGAACGCGAATAGCTTCTGTTTCACAATGCCCGAGTTCAAAACTTAATGCGTCAACCATATGATTTTGTTCAGGCTTGCTCTGGCTCATAAAAAATAATCTTGCCTGGCTAAAATGATCGTGAAAACTTTTACTTCTTGCCCTTACTTTATTTGCATCAATTCTTTCTACATAAGAAGTAAATCCACCATCAGCCATCTTCGCCTGGAAAGGACAACCGCCGGCCAAAGAATTGGGATTGTAAGCTACTTTTCCCTGGTTTATTTGTTGCCTCATGTGCCCGTCGCGCTGGTTATTATGTATTGTATTTACCGACCGGTTAATGGGAATTTCATGAAAATTAGGACTTCCTAATCTTGATAATTGCGTATCAGTATAAGAAAATAAACGGCCTTGCAATAATGGGTCATTAGAGAAGTCGATGCCTGGCACAAGATGTCCCGGATGAAATGCAACCTGCTCCGTTTCGGCAAAGAAATTATCAGGATTTCTATTCAAGGTCATTTTCCCAATACGCATTACAGGAATAACTTCTTCAGGAATAAGTTTTGTAGGATCGAGAATATCAAAAGGATATTTGTGTTCATCTTTTTCAGGAATGATCTGAACGCCGAATTCCCATTCAGGAAAAGCGCCGTTCTCAATCGCATCATGTAAATCTCTTCTGTGAAAATCCGGATCTTTCCCGTTTATTTTTAACGCTTCATCCCACGTTACTGAGTGAACGCCAAGCAATGGCTTCCAATGAAATTTTACGAAGCATGCTTTGCCTTGTGCATTTATAAAGCGAAAAGTATGAACGCCAAAACCTTCCATCATTCTAAGGCTGCGTGGAATTGCGCGGTCGCTCATTGCCCACATAATCGTATGCATCGATTCTGGCAAGAGAGAAATAAAATCCCAAAACGTATCGTGAGCTGATGCTGCCTGCGGAATTTCATTGTGTGGCTCAGGCTTTACAGCATGAATAAGATCTGGAAATTTTATGGCGTCCTGGATGAAAAAAACAGGGATATTATTACCCACGAGATCATAATTTCCTTCATCCGTGTAAAATTTTACCGAGAAACCACGGACGTCTCTTGCCAAATCACCCGAACCTCTGAAACCTGCTACAGTAGAGAACCTTGCAAAAACTGGTGTTTTCACAGAAGGATCTTGCAGAAAGCCTGCCTTTGTATATTTTGCCATTGACTCGTAAACCTGGAAAAAGCCATGCGCCGCTGAGCCGCGTGCATGCACAATGCGTTCAGGAATTCGTTCATGATCAAAATGTGTTATTTTTTCACGAAGAATAAAATCTTCTAAAAGTGTTCCACCTCTTTCGCCCGCTTTTAAGGAGTTTTGATCGTCATTAATTTTTAATCCCTGGTCGGTGGTCATAAATTGTCCTTCAGCGCTCTCCTTATCAGGAGCCAGGTCATTCAATTTTTTATCAGGAGCCGTTGGTTGTTTCGATGTACTTTTTGCCATAATATTTTTTATAAAGGTTAATGTTTTTGATTCTTTAAGCTTTCAAAAAATTTTGGGTGTGCGCTGAAAGAATCATTTGATATGATATAAAAATAGAATTTGTATCAATCACCAAACGATACAAAAATTTATCCAGAATTAGATTTTCTGTATCTATTTGAAAATAAAAAAA
>JBDTKB010000174.1:0-4734 GCA_039935555.1 Ginsengibacter sp.
TCAGCCCTGTTATCCAAATCTCCTTCACCATAATATTTTTTATGAAAAGAAAATTTAAATTTTATCCTCTGATCATCCCATGCAAATTCCTGCGCCATAAATATTCCTGATCCTAAAATATTTGCCGCGAAATCGCCGGGGCTAAATCCATACTCGGCTGAAAAACCATCAAGAACTTCTATAATGGATTGGTAAGCGACACCGCTTAACCCACCGAGTAATATTCTTTGCTTTCGTGGCAAACCAGCCCACCGCCAAAGTTCCATACTTCCACGGCCTTCACTGTAGGCGCTGTAAGCATGCCCAACTTTATCTACCTGTAACCATTCAGCATCATCATTAAAAAAATGGAAACCTGACCTGGGATACTTTGCATACCACTCAGCATTAAGACCTATAAGTACGCCGCCGTATCCAACAATATTTGCCGCGGTTACCAACCTTATTCTTTTTTTATTGTGAGGATAAAATGCGTGTTGATGCGCCGTATCACTAAAAGATTGCAGCTTGCTTAGATTAATATCATTGTTAAAAGTATATTGTGCGTGTAATGGATTATAATAATTGAAACTGAAAAATACTACGACGAAAAGAAGACTTTGTTTTCTGTAGTTTTGTAAGAAACGCATCCTGCAAAAATAAGCGTATTGAACATTGCTGATTTCAAATACTCAAAAAAGAATATCTTCAAATTGTAAAAAATAAATCATGGAAGCAACAACAGAAAATAAAATAAATGAATGGCTGTCGGGGAAATACGATGAGGCTACAAAAAATGAAATCCTTCGTTTAAAAAAAGAAAATGAAGCAGAGCTTGAAGACGCTTTTTATAAAGACCTTGAGTTTGGAACAGGTGGCCTTCGTGGCATTATGGGTGTTGGCACAAACCGTATGAATACTTATACAGTTGGAATGGCAACACAAGGGTATGCTAATTATTTAAAGCGTTGCTTCGACACCGTTAGTGTAGCAATAGCACATGACTGCCGCAATAACAGCAGGAAGTTTGCTGAGATCACTGCTAATATTTTCGCGGCCAACGGCATCAAAGTTTATTTATTTGAATCGCTGCGGCCCACGCCGGAACTAAGTTTTGCAATAAGAAAGTTAGGCTGCCAGGGCGGCGTTGTATGCACTGCTTCTCATAATCCTAAAGAATACAACGGCTATAAAGCTTATTGGGATGATGGAGCGCAAATGGTTTCACCGCACGATGAAAATGTAATTGCAGAAGTTGAAAAAATAAAAAGCCTTGACGATGTAAAATGGAAAGGAATGGAAAGTAATATTACCATCATCGGCAAGGACATGGATCATGATTATATTGAAATGGTGAAAGGGTTAAGTATAAATCCTGAAGTATGCAAAGAGCAACACGATCTTAAAATAGTATACACACCCATTCACGGTTCCGGAATGATGCTGGTGCCGCAAGCCTTAAAAGCCTTTGGATTTAATAACGTTCATATCGTTCAGGAGCAGGAAAAACCTGACGGAAATTTTCCTACAGTAATATATCCAAATCCTGAGGAAAAAGAAACGATGAGCATAGGCCTTAAAAAAGCTAAAGAATTGGATGCCGATATTTTGTTAGGGACAGATCCGGATGCAGATCGTGTAGGCATTGGCGTTAAAAATAATGCAGGCGAATGGGTTTTGCTAAATGGTAACCAAACGGCCCTGCTTGTTTTTAATTATATTATTGAGGCAAGAAAAAATAACGGAATGGCAAGCCCGGAGGATATGGTTATAAAAACTATCGTAACAACGGACCTGATTGATGTAATTGCAAAGGCGAAGAATATATCTTGTTATAATGTTCTTACAGGTTTTAAGTGGATTGCGGCAATGATAAAAGAAAAAGAAGGCAAGGAAAATTATGTAGTTGGCGGAGAAGAAAGTTTCGGCTTAATGATCGGAGATAAGGTTCGCGATAAAGATGCTGTAAGTGCTGTCGCGATGATTTGTGAGATGGCAGCGGTTGAAAAAAATAATTGGCAAACTCTTTTTAATAAATTGATTGAGTTATACGTTACCTACGGATTCTATAAAGAGAATCTCATTTCTATTACTAAAAAAGGAATGAATGGATCTAAAGAAATTGCGGATATGATGCAAGGGTATAGAAATAATCCGCCTAAGGATATAGACGGGAGCCCAGTGTTGGAACTGTACGACTATGAAAGCCAGGAAATGAAAAATTTAAAAACAGGTAGTATAACAAAAATTGACCTTCCCAAAAGCAATGTATTGCAATTTATTACGGAAGATGGTAGCAAAATTTCTGCACGGCCAAGTGGAACAGAACCTAAAATAAAATTCTATTTCAGCGTAAATATGCCGCTATATTCTGCTGCTGAATTTGAGGCTGCCGGTAAGAAATTAGAGGCCAAAATTGAATCAATAATATCTTCAATGAATTTAAAAAACTAGCAAAAAATAGATTTCAAGAAATTTTAATAGAAGATATAATAAAAATTACATTCACAAGAGGTTGATAATTAACAGATAATTTGAAAAATTGTTTTTTGGCAACATTTTTGCGTTATATTAGGTAATATTCCTTGAAAGATTTTTTAGAATCAATAATCTAAGTTAGACCCCCACTTTATTTTACACTAGATTTTGAAAGACCTAAATTATGTATGAGCAGCATAGAGTTATGTTGCTCATTTTTTTTGAAATATTTTCGGCAAATAATTTTAGGAATTTTTGATCTGTCAGCTGAAAATATAAAAGGATGTCGAACCTCAATTTCCTGTTTGCCCGTCCCTCACCTTCACCTTCTTTTTCCCACTATTCTTTTTTTCATATTCTAATACTTCTGCAGGCTTTACAACTTTTTTTGGCTCTTCCGTAACTACGTCTTCCTTGGGCTTCTGGATCAGGCGGTTGTGATCATATTTTTCGACTTTTAATACCCGCCCGGTTGATGGATCATAATAAGTCCAATCGCCATTCTTTACGCTATATTGCTCAGCCTTTACCACTTTGAAACTTATAATTTCGTTACTTCCTGTTCCATAAATGGCAATCGTGTCATAGGGCGCATCAGGGTTGTATCCTTTCCAGTTTTCTTCCCTGTCCAATTCGCCTAACGGGGTAAAATATTGACTGAGTCCGTCTTTGCCCCCGTATTTATAACTCTCAATAGCTATTACATCACCTTGTAAAGTATATTTTCTCCACATACCATCTTTTTGGTTCTTCTGAAAAATTCCCTCTTCTTCATACCCTGGCTCGCCGCGTAATGGGTTAACATGTACAACCCATTTTCCTTCCTTTAATCCATTTTTATCAACGGCATTTAACGTGTCGCCCTTTACAGAAAGCTTATAAGTTTTATATTGTGCATTGGCAGTATAGCAAAATGACATTGCAATAATTAGATATGCCAAATTTTTAATGTTAGAAATCATAATATAGCTAAAAATTTTAATAATGTTTTACAGTTTCAAATTTACCAAATTAAGAACAGTTATACTGTACGGTTCATTTTTGTTTGTATCAATTTTAACCTTTCATTCTTCAACTGCACAGGTGGGGCCAACTGCGGCCTCTGATAGATTGAACGGTTTAGCAAAGAGAAAATTATTGCAAAGCGAATCTTTATTAAAAAATATAAAATTTAGGAATATTGGCCCATCCATAATGAGTGGGAGAGTAGTTGATGTTGATGTAAACCCCGCCGATCCGACTGAATTTTATGTGGCCTATGCTACAGGTGGCCTATGGCATACCACAAATAACGGCCAAAGCTTTGTCCCCATTTTTGATCATGAAGAGGTAATTGGAATTGGCGATATCGCCGTTAACTGGAAAGATGGTGAAATTTGGGTAGGCACCGGAGAGGCCAACAGCAGCCGGTCTTCCTACGCCGGTATCGGAGTTTATAAAAGTATTGACACAGGAAAGACATGGCAATATCTTGGGCTCCCAGAGAGCCAGCATATTGGTAAAATATTACTTGATCCGCAGGATAAAAATATTGCCTGGGTCGCAGTTATCGGGCATTTATATTCACCTAATAAAGAAAGAGGAGTATATAAAACCTCCGACGGTGGTAAAACATGGAAACAGGCTTTGTATGTTGATGATAATACAGGCGCAATTGACATGGAGATCAACCCGAAAAATCCGAATGAAATTTTTGCGTCTATGTGGCACCGTGAGAGACGTGCGTGGAACTTTATCGAGGCTGGGAATACCTCAGCAATTTATAAAAGTGCTGACGGCGGCAATAGCTGGAAAAAAGTTACAGGAGCTTCATCTGGTTTTCCTGAAGATAATGGAACAGGCAGAATTGGCATTGCTGTTTATAAGGTGAATCCACAAATAATTTACGCAACGCTCGATAATCAAAATCGGAGGCCTGATACGGTCAAAAAAAAGACAGACTCTTTGAAATATGTTTTGGATGATTTTAAAAATATTTCTAAAGAAAAATTCCTTTTGATGGATAACAAAAAAATGGATTCTTTTTTACTGGAAAATAATTTTGATAAAAAATATAACGATTCAACAGTGAAAGAAATGGTGCGCTCAGGTAAGTTAAAGCCGACCGTTGTGTATGATTATTTATCAGATGCCAACACGGCGCTTTTCAACACGCCTATCATTGGCTGCGAAGTCTATCGGAGCGATAACGCTGGCCTGACATGGAAAAAAGTAAATAAAACGGGGCTGGATTTGTACAACACTTATGGATATTATTTCGGAAAAATTT
Organism: Ginsengibacter sp.; assembly: GCA_039935555.1. Classification (GTDB taxonomy): domain Bacteria; phylum Bacteroidota; class Bacteroidia; order Chitinophagales; family Chitinophagaceae; genus Ginsengibacter. The sequence goes on from JBDTKB010000174.1 coordinate 4,727, forward strand.
CCGTTTCA
>JBDTKB010000175.1:0-13534 GCA_039935555.1 Ginsengibacter sp.
GTTATCACCCGGACTGGAACTCATATATTTTTAATTACAAGAGAGCCGAGGTGCGATCATTTCTGATTAGTAGCGCACGGTTTTGGTTCGATAAATTTCATATAGATGGTATAAGAGTTGACGCCGTTAGCTCCATGCTTCGCCTGGACTATTCAAGAGAAGAAGGTGAATGGGAACCAAATGAATTTGGCGGTAACGGTAATTTAGAAGCTATTGCATTTGTAAAAAACCTAAATGAAATGGTATACCGCGATTTTCCCGGAGTACAAATGATTGCTGAAGAATCTACGGACTGGCCTGAAATAACCGGTCTTACTATAAATGACGGACTTGGATTTGGAATGAAATGGATGATGGGCTGGATGCATGATACACTTGATTATTTTAAAACAGATCCGCTGTACAGAAAAGATCAGCAAGATAAGTTTGCATTTAGTATGATGTACTTCTATGATGAAAATTTTATGTTACCGCTAAGCCATGACGAAGTGGTTCATGGCAAATCTCCCATGATATATAAAATGCCCGGTGATGAATGGCAAAAATTTGCAAACCTCCGCTTGTTGTATTCGTATATGTTTACTCATCCGGGAAGCAAATTACTTTTTATGGGCAATGAGTTTGCACAAACATCGGAATGGAATTTCAGCGGAGAACTTGACTGGCATTTACTTGTTCATGAACCTCACCTGAAAATGCAGGAATGCGTAAAAAAGCTAAACGATCTTTATAAATCGCAGCCTGCACTTTATGAATGTCAGTTTGATATAAGTGGGTTCGAATGGGTCGATCTTGATCATCGTAATGAAACGGTAATTACTTATATGAGAAAAGGCAAGAAAAAAAGTGATGATGTTTTAGTAATATTAAATATGACGCCGGTTGTGAGAGAAAACTGGAAGATAAAGATTCGCGACAAAAAAGAGTGGAGCATAATATTTAATAGTGATGCCAAACAATTTTACGGAACCGGCGACTTTGATGGCCAGTCGATCTCAACTACTTTGGTGGATAAAAAAGAAAAATTTTATGAAATAAACGTACACCTGCCAGCGTTAGCAGCTATTGTTCTTAAATAGACGAAATCCAAATCGTCTATAATTTGTAAACTTGCTTTCATGAAAATACCAGCCATTATCACAATTTTATGTTTTCAATCGTGCTTACTATTTTCTCAAAATAATGACAGTTCAAAATTTTATTTTGATCAGGGAATGCAGGCGGAAAAAGGCCGCCTCTTTGCGGTTGCAGCCAAAAGCTTTGAAAAGGCAATTTTATTCAATAAAAATTATTCAGAGGCGTATATTGAAAACGGTAATGTAAACCTTGAGATGCGAAAGGTAGATGCAGCACTTGTAAATTTTTTAAAAGCTTATCAACTGCAACCAGGAAGCAATGAAATTACCAGGCAATTAGCAACTCTTTATTTTAACAACCGGCAGTTCCAGAAGGCTATTAATTTTTCTGAAAAATGCAAAGATTGTCCGGATAATGATCGTATTATGGGAATGAGTTATTATAATTTGGAAGACTATGGTAAAGCCCAGAATTTTTTGCAAAAAAGTTTAAGTAAAAATAGTCAGGATGCAGAAGCTGCCTACACGCTTGGCCGAACTTATATTGAATTAGAAAATGAAAAAGCTGCTATTCCATTGTATCAAAAGGCAATAAGTTTAGAACCAGGACGAAATGTGTGGATGTATGAACTTGGCCTCATTTATTACAGCCAGGATGATTACAAGAATGCACTTAAATATATAAACCTCGCGGGTGACTCAGGCTATAATAAATCAAATGATTTTTACGAGAACCTGGGCTTTTCCAGTATTTATACCGGTGATATAAATAATGGAATTAAAACATTGAATGAAGTTTTAACAAGAAAGCCAAACAATAAAGAACTGATGAATAACATGGCAAATGCGCTTTATGAAACCAAACATTATGATGATGCTTTGACATACTTCACTAAATTGCTCGAACTGAATTCTAAAGACGCCGCGTCATTGTACATGGTTGGTATGACATTTCAAAAGAAAGGCGATAAGCAAAAAGGTCAAAAAATTTGCGACAAAGCAATTGAAATGGATCCCTCACTTGCTAAAAACAGGCAGAAGAAAGATATGCCAATGGGACTATAAAAAATTGGATTATTTTTTGCTTTTTTGGTTAAATCAGATTAAACTCTACAAAGAGAAATACCGGTAAAATTAAATTAAAGTCACTGGACGATTTTTTTAATAGCCACAAAATACACTACCTCAGTTAGTTTATCGATAAGCCAAAAATTTAATGGGAATTTTACTGAACAAATAATAGGGTGATTTTACTATAGGTTACGGGTTTTTTATTTTATAATTTTAAAATAAGCTAATCCAAATTCTTAACCAATCCGAAACCTATGAAAAATATCTACACACTTTTTATTTTTTTAGCAACCTTACTTTCAATCCAAAAAAGTTTTTCTCAATGCACTTGCTCCGGGGGAACGATACCTGATTCGGTTGTGTACAATCAATATTTTGATTCTCTTATTGCTACAAATACTACCATTTCTTTTCCAAAGTTTGATCCGGCTATTGGTGTGCTTTCTTGTTTTAGGGTAAGCGATACCGTTACAACCGTAGTTAATTATAATCTTCAGAATAATCAACCAGATACCGAAAGCTACAAATTCAGAACATCGAGGCTTTCCGATTTAACCGGGCCGAATAGTTTTGAAAGTTATACAAATTCTCCAAATAAAACTTATGGGCCTTACTCACTTAACCCCTATCACTCGCCAGGCAATACCGACCAGGTAGATATTGGGCCAGACACGGTTTTTAATAAGAATTATAGTACGGCTTACGGTGCGTCCAGTGCAGCATATTACGGGACAGGGACCGTTAACTTTAATTATTTAACAACCAGTACTTTTACGATTTTAACTGGAAGTTCTAATGCGATAATAACCTTGCGGGCATACACACGGCTGGATATACAACTTGTATATTATTGGTGCCCGTTTAGTATCCTGGAAACAAAAATAACGGGCTTTAAAGCTTCCCTTTCAAACAATAATGTTTTAATGCAATGGGATGTGAACAACCCTGCAGAATCTGATAAATATGAAATTGAAATAAGCAATGACGGAAAAGAATTTAAAAATTTCGGCCAGGGAATTTCTAAAGCTACCGGTGGAGTTTCGCATTATACCTTTATGTATAATGTTGATGAAGGCTATACCGGTAAGTTATTTTTCAGGATCAAACAAACAGATCTTTCAGGTAAAGTATCTTATTCAAACGTCCGTAACATTTCTATAAATAAAATAAATAGCGTTCACAATTATTCTGTTTATCCTAATCCTTCAGTTGCGGGGATCAACATTCAATTTATGAAAACAAATAATGGAAATTATAATGTTGAATTACTTAATGCGGGCGGCCAATCAATTTTTCAAAAAAGATACTTAATTAATAATAGTAATTCTATTAATATCGATTGGCCACGAAAGCCGCTTCCAGGTATTTATTTTTTGAAAATAATAGATTTAAAAACGAACCTTGAACAAGTAGAGCGGTTACAGATTATGTAAAAGATTGCGTGGCTATTCTTATTTACTCAACCCTGGCGTTGGCAATAAAAATTGATTCCACTTGTTTTTTATTTGAAATGATTTTATAAAAATCATTGAGGTAGTCAACCATTTGTTTTTTACATTTCGCGTCGCATAAATCAAAATGATCAATAAGGTACATGATGCTTTCCTTTTTTTCATTGAAAATATCAATTGATGCCTGCAGTTCATTATAGCTTCGGGAAAAGCCGCGATAGAGTCTTTGCCTCACTGATTCTATACCGAGTCCTTCCGCAGGTATTGCATAATCTGCATTAACCAAGCCGCTAAAATCATAATCATAGGGAATTGCGTAAGGCCTCGCAAGGGTATCATTCTTAGGCAGCATCAATCTAATATTGTGGTATTTATAAATTGACCAATCGGTATTGCCTATCATGTATTGAAATAAATTTACGAATGTCATCTGGTTTCGGTTCGTTTCTTCAGTCAAAAAAATCTTTTCCTTAATTTCCACACAATTGTTGCGGGCCGCGAGGTCATGCATATCTTCCATTAGGAAAGCATATTGGGAGTATGGTTTCATCTTTTGCCTGCTATCGTTATAGGTTATGTGTAACAGCCTGACGTGAAAACTCATGTTCGAGAGCATGTTTTGTATCTTATAAATAAGAAATTCTTTGAGCAGCAATTCATTATAGAAAGTGCCATTCTTGCAACCGCCAACAAGTTTTAATCTTTTTAGAGGAGAAAGTAAAGGAGACGAGGAATTTTTAAAATTCAACATCAGCGATGCCATGTCACAATTATTTTTTCTATAGATTCCTCTTGGCTCAACGCGTATGTCTTCACTAATCGTTGAAGTATCAGAAAACTTCATAACGATGTGTGCTGGCTGATATTCTGGCTTCGACTTGTCGTTTCGCAATTTCCTAACCTCAGTTGTAAGAGTTACTTCGATTGGACTATCTTCCAGAAAAAAAGATTGACTATTTATGGGAACCGCCTGGCTAAATATAAGTGGGTGTCGAAAAATAAGTAGAAGAAATATGAGATAATATTTTTTCATATAAAAGTTTTATTAGCGATGAACCCACGAGAATAGAAAATTAAAAAATCTCTACCTACTTTGCAAGACATTCAAAAATAGATGTATTGATAAAAGAAACAGTCAGGAAAATATCATAAAATTTAGGCAGTAATAAGTAGGCACATCCTAATTTCTGACGTCATTTCGAAACGTATTTTTTTGGGTGAATTGGATGGGATAGCAACGCCTTGGCGCATCGAATTTAATTCATCATAAGCACATTCACACTTCGCTGTAGAATATTGAAAGCGATTTCGGCCATTAAATTTTCTTTATCAAGCGTGGGATTTACCTCGGTTATTTCAAAGCAGCATATTTTCCTGTTTTGCATAAACTTACTTACAAGATCTTCGGCCTCTCTTTCTTTCAACCCATTGCTTACAGGGGTTCCGGTTCCTTTTGTAATAGAAGAATCCAGGCAATCAACGTCAAAACTTACATAAATATCAGTACACTCTGTTAGGTAGCGAAGGGCTGCTCTTACAACATTTTCAGGGCCTTTTCGCCTAAGTTCCGCAGTCGTAATCACCTTCATTTCATATTTATCTATTAAAAACTTTTCTTCTTTTTCATAATCTCTTAAAGAAATAAATACAATATCCTCAGGTAAAACTTTGGGGGAAATCTTTCCAAATTGTTTTAGTTGTTCCCACTGCTTTTTTGTTTTCTCGTCTAATTCATGCACCTTACTTTCTTCGTTATCTTCTGCAATAGAAGCTGAAAGTGGCATGCCGTGCATGTTTCCAGAAGGCGTGGTATAAGGAGTATGAAGGTCTGCGTGGGCGTCAATCCAAATAACGCCGAGACGGCTGGCGGGTTTAGCGGCTTTAATACCTGCAATAGTGCCGCCAGCATTGCTATGGTCTCCACTAATTACAACCGGAAAAAAATTATTTCGGATGGTGTCTTTCACAGATTTTGAAACTCTTTCATACATGGTCAATACCCCATTTATTCTTTTGGCATAAGGCGAATGGATGGGTTCAAAAAGTAAATTATTTTCAGTTTCAATTTTTTCTGATGGAAAGTGAACAAAGAAGTTGCTCATAAAATCCAGCGCGGCAATTTTTATAGCATCAATTCCAAGGCTTGCGCCTCTGGTACCGGCGCCGATTTCACTGGGTACTTCGATAATTTTTATGTTCTTCATAAATGAATTTTTACCCAAATAAATAAATAAGCAATGGGAAATCTTATTTCAGCCTTATCGAATTTAAGTAAGATTTTTCTACAAATAAACCGACGGCTTATTGTATGGACGGCAAAGCATCCAAATGACATAATGGTTTTTTACAAAATGAAATAACCAAATAATATTTCTAGGATGGCACAGCTATTATTGGCACGTGGCTGTGATAGGCAAGTTTTTTGGTGTGGCTGGTTTTGAAAAGCTGGCTCATCATGCTATGCTTTTTCGGAACCGTTATTATCGTATCAATTTCTCTTGATTCAATAAACTCGTTTATTCCATCTAAGAAATCATAAGCCCTTAAAAAAGAAAACTCCGGGTTATAAGCGCCGAGTTTCTCCTCCATCGCTTCTCTTTCTATTTTAAATTCGTCAGATAGTTCTATATAATGCTCACTGTCAACATTCAAGATATTAAGTTTCGGATGAAACATGTCAAGCACTTTTTTTAATGAGGCAAAAGGTACTGTGCGGGCAACATCTTTAAAGTCAGACGCCAGGAGTACATTTTTAATTCCTATGAATTTAGCCTCGGGAGGAATAATCATAACCGGGCACTTAATGTGCCGCACAACATTAAGTGTATTTGTCCCCATGAACACCTGTGTAAGCCTGCTGCTTCCAGTAATGCCCATGATAACCATATCAATGTGGTTGCTCACTACATATTTTTCAATGTTTTCAATCAAAGATCCTTCTTCCGATTCTATAGTAACTTGCTGATTTTCAGTAATGTCAAGCCTGTTTCTTAAAGCGCTTAATTCGGCGTCTGTCACCATCTTCCTGGAGCCCGGTTCTTTTTCAGTTAAGGCTGCAAAGCTTATGCTGCTAAATACATTATAAAGTATTAACTGTGCATTTGGAATTTGCTTTGTAAGCGCGACGGCATACTCGGCTGCATTTATAGAAGTAGCAGAAAAATCCACTGGTATTAAAAATGTTTTCATTTAAAAATTTTAACAAATGTAAATAAAATTGCAAACCCGCAAAATTTGTAAATAAATATCCAGCAATTATTTATAAAAAGGCTTGCTGTGAAAAAGCTGTGTATAAGTAAAAAACGCAATCAACCCTAAGCAACTTTTCTTTATAGCAGAACCAATATATTTGCCAGCCGGCCCGAATAAACGTGCAGGTAGCCCTATAAATAAATTTAGATACAGTGAGATTAAAGAGCCTTGAAATAAAGGGTTTTAAAAGTTTTGCCGATAAAACTACCCTCAACTTTGATGAAGGAATAACGGGCGTAATCGGGCCAAATGGCTGCGGAAAAAGCAATATCGTCGATAGCATTCGCTGGGTAATTGGCGAGCAAAAGATCAGCCAGCTTCGGAGTGAAAATCTTGAAAGCCTTGTTTTTAATGGTTCCAAAACAAGAAGTGCTAGCGGGCTTGCAGAAGTAAGCCTTACGTTTGAAAATACCCGCAACCTGTTGCCAACCGAATTTAATACGGTAACGATTACCCGTAAATATTATAAAAATGGTGAAAGCGAATATCGCCTTAACGATGTAAGCTGCAGGCTTAAGGATATTCATAACCTCTTTATGGATACGGGCGTCAGTACTGATAGTTATGCCATCATCGAATTAGGAATGGTGGATGATATTATAAAAGACAAGGAAAATAGCCGTCGCCGAATGCTTGAGCAAGCTGCCGGTATTTCCATCTATAAAACAAGAAAGCGCGAGGCTAAGTTAAAACTTGATGCAACTGAACAAGATCTTGCGCGAATTGAAGACCTGTTATTTGAAATAAATAACCAGTTAAAAACCCTGGAAAGCCAGGCAAAAAAGGCTGAGAAATATTATGAAATTAAAAAAGAATACCGCGACGTAAGCATCGAGTTAGCCAAGGCTGCATTGGAAGGATTTAATGTTACTTATAAAGAGTTGAACATACAGCAAAAAGCAGAAACCGATAAAAGAATTCAACTTGAGGCCGCAATTGCAACTGACGAAGCAAAGATTGAAAAAGACAAAGCCGGCTTCATTGAAAAAGAGAAGGCGCTTCTGCAGCAGCAACATGTTTTTAATGAGTTAAATAATAATGTTCGCTTAAAAGAGAATGAAAAAAACTTAAGTGCACAAAGGCTCCAGTACCTGACGGAAAGAGAAACGAGCCTGAAAGATTTTTTGCTAAAAGCAGAAGGACAATTAAAAGGAATTGAGGAGAGCATCGTTTTTACCAAACAACAGATTCATGATGAGGATATAAAACTTGGAGAGCAAAAAGAACAGTTGGAAGAATTAAAAGGAAACGCAGAAGAAAAAAGAAAAACATTTGATGCAAAAAGAATTGCGGTTGATCGTTTACGCCAGGAACAAATATTGTTACAACGCAATCATTTTGATGCGGAAAAAAAGGTGGCAATTGCCGATACAAATATTCACAACCTGCAACGTACGATTGCACAAATTGAAGAGGAGCAAAAGCAACGGGAAGAAAATCTTTCAAAGCTTGAAGTTGAAAAAAAATTAAAGGCGCAGGAGCTTGAGGAAAAAAAGACCACGCTGGAACAACTAAAGCAGCACAACGAATTCACCAAAGAACAAATATTTGAAACGCAAGCTGCGCTTGAGAAATTGCGTGGTGATCTGGCCGGGGAAAACCGGACACTCGATTCGAGGCAAAATGAGCACGAGCTTTTGAAAAGCCTGATTGATACAATGGAAGGCTATCCTGAAAGTGTAAAATTTTTGCATAATAATAAATCATGGAACTATACTGCACCGATCCTTTCAGATATAATTTATGTGAAGGAAGAATTTCGCGCCGCAGTTGAAAATGTGTTGGAGCCATTTCTAAACTATTATGTTGTTGAAGACATAAAGGAGGGACTTACTGCCGTGCATTTATTGGATGATAATAAAAAAGGTAAGGCAAATTTTTTCCTGCTTGATAAATTAAATGCATTTGAAAATGTAAATAATTCAGTAGGATTTACCGGCGCCATTCCTGCAATGTCTGTCGTGGAAGTGGACGAAAAATATAAACATTTAGCTACTTATCTTTTAGGCAATGTATTTATTGCAGAAGATGAAGCAGCTATGCAAAATAGTAACGGCCATATTGTGCTGGAAAAAAATGGAAAATATGTAAAGGGAAAATATTCTCTTACCGGTGGAAGCGTTGGATTGTTTGAAGGGAAAAAAATTGGGCGGGCAAAAAACCTGGAAAAACTTGCTGAAAAAATTAAAACACAACAAGCGAAAGTCAGTGAGTTGAAGGGTATTATTTTACAAAGATCTAATGAAGTAATCGCATTTAATGAGCAATTGAAAGAAAATACCATACAACAAACGCAACAAATTATAAATGAACTTATTAACTCCTCTTTTTCTATTCAAAATAAAATAGAGAATATTGCTTTTCAGGAAACCCAAGCGGGAAAGCGACTTGAGGATTTTAACCTGCAACTCGGGCAAAATCACGTCGCGATAAATGATACAAGAACCTTGCTTCAATCTTTGTTTGAACATGTGAATGATCTCGATGGAAAAATGAAAATTGCCGGAGATGAATTTGTTGATGCGGAAAATGGATTTAATGCTGCTAACGGATTATATAATGAAAACAATTTGTTGCTTGCACGTCAACAAAGTAAGGTGAATTCGTTGCAACAGGAACTGCTTTTTAAGACCAATCAATTTAATGACCTTTCAACGCAGCGGGAAACAAGTGACGTTCAAATTCGGGATGCAAGAAATAATATAGAAGCTACAAAGGTGGAATTAGGCCTATTACAGGAAACCGTAATTGCGTTATTAAAAGATAAAGATGTAGAAGAAAAGAAACTGAATGAATCTGACCAGGCTTATTATAATTTAAGAAATGAGTTGGCCGAAAAAGAAAGTGAGCTTCGCCATAAACAAAAGGCTAAAGAGCAAACTGATCACTTACTTAATGAAATAAAAGATAAGCTGAATGAATTAAAACTTCACCTTGCCGGAATAAAGGAAAGGTTAAGTGTGGAATTTAAAGTGGACCTGGACGTTATTCTTGATGAAGAAAGAACGAGCGAAACGCTTCTTGAAGACTTACAGGAGAAGAGCGACCGTATGAAAAAGCGGCTGGAGAATATGGGAGAAATTAATCCAACGGCGATTGAAGCTTACACCGAAATGAAAAAGCGCTACGAGTTTATTGTAGAACAAAAGAACGATCTCGTAACCGCAAAAGATTCGCTAATGCAGACCATCCAGGAAGTGGAGATTACTGCTAACCGGTTGTTCCTGGAAACTTTTAATAAAGTGAGAGAAAATTTTCAAAACGTGTTCCAGGCATTGTTTACAGAAGATGATACGGCGGATATGGTTTTGGAAAATGCTGAAAACCTTTCTGAGACCGGCATTGACATCGTGGCGAAACCGAAAGGAAAACGCCCGACAAGTATTACGCAATTAAGTGGAGGGGAAAAAACTTTGACCGCAATCGCGCTTTTATTTGCAATATATCTGATTAAGCCCGCGCCTTTTTGTATCCTGGATGAAGTAGACGCACCGCTGGATGACGCCAACGTTGGGAAGTTTACACAAATGATCAGGAAGTTTAGCAAGGAATCGCAATTTATAATTGTTACGCATAACAAAATGACGATGGCTTCAGTTGATGTTATTTATGGTGTAACCATGCAGGAAGCTGGTGTAAGTCGGCTTGTTCCCGTTGATTTCAGGGGTTTGGACCACCAACTGGCGAATTGATTTTGTGAATAATATTTGCGATGTTGATTGAATTTTATCAAGACAATTTCCCAATGCTATAATTTTAATGTAATTATGAACCCAAAGTCTGAAAGAATACTTACCTTTGGCGTTAGTAATGTGAATGGATTATGATAATGTCATTTGGAAATTCTGAAACAGAAAAAATTTGGGATGGCACAAGAGTTAAACGGTTACCAAATGAAATTCAAAATATCGGAAGACGAAAACTTAGGATGCTCAACAACTCAATCGATTTAGCAGATTTAAGAATTCCACCTTCAAACAGACTTGAAAAATTATCAGGAAAGCTAAAAGATTTTTACAGCATACGGCTCAACGATCAATGGCGAATCATTTTTATTTGGAAATCTGGTAATGCTTTTTTCGTCGAAATTATTGATTATCATTAAAAGTAATAAAATGACAAAACTTAAAAATATTCACCCAGGTGAAATACTTCGCGAGGAATTTTTAATGCCTTTAAACGTTTCCGCATACAAATTAGCAATGGATATTAATATACCGCAAACAAGGCTGTCTCAAATTATTAAAGGAAACCGGAGAATCACTGCGGACACAGCTTTGCGGCTCAGTAAATATTTTGGGAATTCTCCTAAGTTTTGGATGGGATTGCAAGATGATTTTGATATTGAACAAGAGCTTGTTGAGAAAAGTTCAATCATCCAATCGATAAAAACGTTTAACGAAAAAGTTGCCTGACATAAATTGCTCGCTTTATTTAAGCCGCAATTATAATATCCATAAAATCGCTAAGTCATCATTGCTGGAGTTAGAACGAATTAACTGTCCATATATCAGAAAATCAGAGTCCTGACAACCTTCCGATCAATCCTTTACCACCAGCAAAAAAAACACTTTTTCCTGATTTCGCTTTCCGGCAAACATTAAAGCTTTCTTTATTTATCCATTGCCATGTGTATCCATCATCGTTAGTTATGTCAACTCCATTCAGGCCGCAACTTATCCATTGTTTATTATCAAGATATTCTATGCAGCTACGGTAACCATGCGGCGATGTTGCCGGATATGTCCACGTGTTGCCGCCATCATTAGTGATTACACAATTGCGATAAGTAGAATCGGGCAAACTGAAATCGCCACCTACCACAACGAAAGATTTCCTGTTCTTTATGGCGATGGAATTGGCGCCGGCGCTTTCTTTGCCTTGTACAATGGGCAACTCAAATTTTTTATCTTTTAAAAATAAATTCGAATGCAAGCCGCCGGTAACAAAGGCTGCAGCATCGTTGCCCAGTTTGCGTATGTTAGTTCCGCTGGAGGCAAAGCAAGCTTCACCACTATCGGCAACGGGCCGGTTTCGTTCAGGAATATTTTGCCAGGTATCGCCGCCGTTAAAGGTTCTTGCAATAAAAAATCTTCCATTTATTGGATCGCCAACAACAATTCCGCTTTGTTCATTCCAAAATTCCATTGCATCCAGGAACATGCCTTTTGTTTTATTTTCAAAAACGAGCTTCCAGGTTTCGCCACCATCGATGGTTCTTAAAATAATGGCAGGCGTATCTACACCCATTATCACCGCAATGCTTTGATCGAAGGCTTCAATATCGCGAAAATCAGTTTTTTCAAAACCGTTTACGATCATCCATTTCCAGGTTTTGCCACTGTCAATTGATTTGCCAATGGTTCCGTTGCTTCCGCTTACCCAAATTATTTTATCATTTACAACACTTAATCCGCGCAGCGAAGTCTTTGTGTCTGTGTTTAAAATTTCTATTTGTTGTGCATTTGTTTTTATACAAAAAAGCAACAACAGTATTAAAATATTTTTCATTCTAATTTTTTTTGAAACCAATGAAAGTTAATTTTTTTTAAAAAGTTTTTAGCGATAGCGTCAAATATTGATTTAAGTAAAGGTTATTAAAGATGCCCAATGTTGCCTGCCGCACAAGTGAGTGACACAACGAAGATGCCCAAAGAACGGCTGCCGGTAACCAAATTTTTTTTAATCATAATTAAGCAAGTTAATATTTGAAAGCCGAAAAATTTAAACTCTAAACTATTTAATACTTTTGATTATGAGTTATAATTATTTGCCGCTTGATAAGAGTGTTCTCACATTCCAACAGGTAAAACATTTTTTAAAATACAAACAACTTATTTCTATAACATTTGGTGCGCACGTGGCCATTCTAAAATGCAGGGAATATCTTGATAAAAAACTGGAAGAATCTGATGAGCTTTTCTATGGAATAAATACAGGCTTTGGCTTTTTACAAAACGTGCAGATAGATAAAGAGCAATTGCGCGCATTGCAAAGTAATTTATTACTTTCGCACGCATGCGGAATGGGTGATGAAGTGCCGGAAGAAATTGTAAAGCTGATGCTGCTGCTGAAAATAAAATCTTTGAGCTATGGCTATTCCGGCGTTGGAATAGACGTAGTAAAAAGGCTGATGGATATGCATAATAATGAGGTGCTTCCTGTGATTTATACGCAAGGCTCGCTGGGCGCTTCAGGAGACCTTGCTCCGTTAAGCCACATGTGTGTGCCGTTAATTGGCCAGGGAGAAGTACGGCACCATGGAGAAAAAATGAAAACTTCCAAAGCCTTGTCAGCATTGAGTTGGGAGCCTATTGACTTGCAAAGTAAGGAAGGGCTCGCTCTTATAAATGGAACGCAATTTATGAGCGCTTATGGCATGAGCGTGCTTATAAAATCGGAACTGCTGATGGAATGGGCTAATATTATTGCGGCTATTTCTTTTGATGCTTTTGATGGAAATAAAGATTCGCTGAATGAAAAATTACATTCCATAAGAGATCACAACGGACAGGTGTTTGTGGCTGCAGAAATAAGAGCATTGCTGGAAAGTAGTGAAATATATTCCGCAGAAAAAAAACAAATGCAGGACCCTTATTCTTTCCGCTGTATTCCACAAGTGCATGGCGCAACAAAGGACACATTTGATTTTGTTTTACAAACATTTTTAAAAGAAATTAATTC
>JBDTKB010000176.1:0-5815 GCA_039935555.1 Ginsengibacter sp.
AGGCATTGTGCCTGCATCTCCACATCTGGTAGCAATATCCCTGCAGCCAGTCACTTGAATCTTTTTTGATTGCGGAGCCTTTGGATCCTGCATTATTTTTACAGTACTGGCTTCCTTCACCCACCACGCTGGCAAAATTTGTTTACCATTCCATTTGCCCTGCTGCAAAAATAATTCGGCAAATTTTGCCATGTCTTCGGTCTTTAATCTCAATCCCCAACCTCCTGTATTTATCTCTTTCGTATCAGTTTCCCAATCCATTCCGTGAATGCCTAATGGATCAAATAATCTTGGTTTTAAATAGTCCAAAGTTTTTTGTCCCGTTACTTTTTGCACGATTGCGGAAAGCATATAAGTTCCTAAAGAATTATAAAGAAATTGTGTGCCCGGCTCATGAACAATCGGCGTTGCAAGAAATCCGCGTATCCAGTTAGAGTCAATAGCAGGAACCGTTGCGGTGGGATCAGGATCTTGCCCGTCAGACATCATCAATACTTCCTTTACCGTAAGCCCGGCAAGCCATATACTAACGGTGTCGGGTAAGTCATTTGGGAAAAAAGATACCACCTTATCATCTAATGAAAGCTTCTTTTCATCTATTGCAAAACCTATTGCAGTAGCCGTAAAACTTTTGCTACAGGAATACAATGTATGTTCCAGATTAGCGCCATATGGATTCCACCAACCTTCTGCAATTACCTTACCATGCCGCAACAGCATAAAACTGTGGAATTCCGTTTTACTTTTATTAGCAGCATCCAAAAATGCAGTGATGTTTTTAGAAGATATTCCGGCTGCTTCCGGATTGCCACGGGCAAGCATAGACGCTTTTTGTGCTGTGGCACTTATCTGTAGAAATAATAAAATAGGTAATAATGGAATAGGAGATTTACGAAGGAACATAAAATATAATTATTGGCTTAGTTGAAATTATCTTGAATAGTTTGATACCGACTCTACAGTAAGTTAGAAAAAATCGATAGAAACTGTGGCTTCTTTTTTACCCGGAAAATGATTTAGTTTTTTGGCGTTCATCTTCGGGAAAGGTAAACTTTCGCTACTGCCATAAATAAAATCAAGGTTTCAACATTCAATAAGTAAGTTGCACATGTGGAAAATGCCAAATGAATTTTCAGGCTTACAGTGAAAAGATTCTTTATTTTTTTGCGTTACATATAAACGTTTACCAATTCAATTTATAACTTGGTTTCGCGAATGTTCGCGGAGCTTATTCAACAGCGTTTTAGATTTATAAATGTTGCTTAATATTCTTTTACACTTTTTTAAAACGGGACACCATTTATGCGATTCCTTTGGTATTGGGATTCACGGAAACTGTTTTAGTTTAGAAGATGTGTTATTGGAAAACCCCCGCTGAGACTTTAACGATCTAAAAATCGCATCTAAAATGAACCCCAATTTAATCACCATGTAAGAATATTTGCAAAATAAAATATTTACAGTCCGGAAACTTTTAATTTTTTGTGCCAGTATTTACTTTTGATAACGGGAGTTTTTTCATTGATGCATTCTGCGTAAAAAGAGCGGGCTTTACTTTTGACGGATCGCCCATATAAACCCACGTAAGATTTTTTATGTATTTATTGAATGCATTATTCAAATCGCTTACACTCACCTTTTTTACATCTTCATTAAAAGTAAGGGCCTTATGCCAGTCATTATTCACCACTTCAAAAGATGCGAGTTCATAAGCCTGCGCACTGTTGGTTTCTTTTGCATAATAAAAATAAGTAAGGTAAGTGCTCTTCTCGTTTTTTAATTCATCGCTGGTGAAACCATCTTTTTTTATTTTGGTTATAAGGGTTTCCTCCACACCTATATATTTGTTGGGGTCAGTAGTAGAGACAACTATATTAGCGCTTGGCGAAAGTCCGTTATCCAAATAGGTGTAGGGAGCATACGAAAGCCCGTTATTAGTTCTCACTTCCAAAAAATTCTTATCATAATAAATTGCCATTGCCAGTGTAAAAGCGTTGTATTCATCAGAGCCGGGCAACGGCGCTCCTGTTACTGCTTGTATATAATTGGTGGCGAAATCTTTTTTCTCACTTTTAAATGTATTTTGCTTTGGCGAATAAGATGTCTTCTTTACTTCAAAGGGCTTTCCTGCGGGTGTGGAAGCTAACATTGCACTCACGTTTTTCCTGATAAGGTCACTGTCAAGATCCGCCACTACTACAACAACTATTCTTGATTTTGTAAGCAGCGCCTTATAATAATCTTTTGTTTCAGCAACAGTCAAAGGCATTACTGTTTCCTCTTTTCCTTCCGGGCTTTTAGCATAGTCTTTACCTGCAAAAGCAACCTCTCTTGCAAGTTTTGAAATAGCATAATCAGGGTTAGATGCCCTTGCCTTTAATGCATTTATCGCATCCTGTTTTATTCTTGCAAATTCTTTTTCATTAAATGCCGGAGTGGTTAATGCGTCAACATACAAAGGCCACACGGTATTAAAATCGCTCTTTATACAATTCATTCTAAAACTGGCAAAGTCCATATCGGAACGGCCATACATTTCAGCATCTACCTTATCCAATTTATTTTTAAAGCTATTTTTATCATCTTTTGCGGTACCGCATTCGGTTAATGCCCGCATGGCAAGGCTTTCGATGCCTGCCTTATCAGCAGGATAATTTTGAACACCGCCCTTTATTATGGTTTGTATTTCCACAATATCATTTCCGCTGGGCTGCACAATCACTTTTACCCCATCAATAATCATCTGGTATGCCTCTTTTTTCTGACAAAAGCTGTATTGGGTTATTATCAAAAAGATAGAAGAAAATAGGATCGATTTTATAGTATTGCTATTCATAATTGAAATAATTAAAGGTTAAAGTGATGCTTTAAAAAAAGTATCAGGCTGGTATTGCTTATACATTTCAGGATTAATGATCATGCCCGCTACATAAGGCTTGCCGGTTATATATTTGTTTACATAGTTTTTGATGTCTTCCCTGGTTACTTTGTCACAATCATCAAGATAGTTAGTGTAATAATCCAATGAGGTGCTGCACCATTGACTAGTAAGCTGCGGCGGCAGTTGAGATGGTTTTTCCCTTTGCCTTATGTCATCGCGGCGCAGTGTTTCTTTCGCTTCTTTTAATTCTTCATCAGTAAAATAATCATCCGTAGCCCACATTTTAATTTGGTTAACAATTTCATCATTACATTCCTTTAATTTATTGGGATTAGGAACGACGAAAATATTGATGGGCCCCACATATCTTGCTGTTTGATAATTTACCCTCGCCACTGTTGCCAGCCCTTTATCAACCAAAGCCTGCTGCCATTTAGAAGAGTTCAATTGTAAAATTGTGGAAAATACATCTGCTGCTATTGTACCTGCAGAATCGTTCCTGAAATCAGGCCCTTGCCAGTAATACATAGCGTAAGGTGTTTTGGCAATAGTGTTTTGCGTAACAAAATATTGGGTAGATTTTAAAGGCGCAAAATCAGGAATAGGAAATTTAACTATCGGGTCAAAGCCACTGCTGGCCCAGCTTCCATAAATGTCTTTGGCGAGCTGAAATGCCTTCTCATGCTGAACGTCGCCCGCTATAACAAGAATTGAATTGTTTGGAAAATAATACTTATTCTTTATTACCATCATCTTAGCGGGCGTGGCTGTGTTAATTATATTATGAACACCAATAGGCCACTTTCTTGTAAAATTATCACCCCATAATCTTTTTTCACACTCATAATCTATCTGAAAACCCGGACTACTTTCAGCCCGCTGAAACTCTCCGTCCACAACAGGCCTTTCTTTTTGCATATCTTCTTCGCGATAAATAGGAAAGCGAATAGCAGCATTTAAAAATTTCATTCCTTGTGCAAGACTGTCTTTATCGAACGTTAAAAAATAATTTACTCTTTCATTGCCGGTAGTCCCGTTCCATATAGCGCCAAGTTCCTGCGTTCTTCTTAAAATGTCCGCTTGCGTAGGATACTCTTGATTTGCTTTAAAGAACATGTGCTCAAAAAGATGGGAGAGGCCGCTATACTCTGGCCCTTCTGTGAAAGCGCCATTTTTTACAGCAATTTCAACTGTTGCCAATGGAACCTTGCTATTTTCAATTACAACCACTTCAAGGCCGTTATCTAATTTTTGCCAGAAATATCCCGTAGGCAATTCCGGTTGACAAAAAGTAATAATGGGTATCACCAATGAAATAGAGATGAGAAATTTTTTCATAATAAATGTTTTGGAAAGTAATAATAAATGTAAAAAATTTTGTTGTGACATTTTAGCAATTGTTATAATTTATTTTTTTACGGCCCCACAAGACATAGGTGTCGCCTTTTTGTTGAGGGTGTATCGGCTGATACGAATTCTGTTTCGAACAAAGAATCATAATGATTTTTAGCCGGGCGCTTAACGTTAAGCCACGCTATTACAAAGCACTTATTCTTATCCAAGTCCTTGTCTCTACTTATAGCGCTGAAGCCAGGTAAAACACGGCCGGCCATCTAAAAGAAATTATCTTAGTTTTTTTTCCCCGCCACGGTTTACGCAGAACAATGTTTAAATCTAAATGACTTACCGTCTAACGCCGGGGCATAAACGAACTTCAACAGAAAGTAAAGCCAGGCTTTAAATTTATGTAAGTTCCTTTGGTATCGGGTTTTCGTATACCGTTTTAGTTCAGGAGATTTGTTATTGGAAAACCAGGCTGAGACGTTAAGTAAGTTACACATACAGGAAATATCAAATGAGTTTTCGGGCTTACAGTGAAAAGATTCTTTATTTTTTTGCGTTACATATAAACGTTTATCAATTCAATGTACAATTGGCTTTTGCGAATGGTTCGTTGAGCTTTGAAGACCTACCCTTAGCTTCAATTTTATACCTTCCTCCAATCCCACAATTCCAACTGACTTTCTTTTAATCTGAAAAAAAATTTGCGAAACCGGATAGTTGCACATATATTTGCAACCGACTGGTTTCTCAAATTAAATTTAATCAAAATGAGAAGAGATATTTTTCAGGCAATAGCAGACCCGACAAGGAGGGCAATTATTACCTTAATTGCATTGCACGCAATGACACCGAACGCCATTGCTGATAACTTCAATACTACCAGGCAAGCTGTTTCCAAACACCTTCGCATACTCACAGAATGCGAAATAGTAAAACAGGAACAACAAGGCAGGGAAATTTACTACTCACTTGAAATTCAAAAAATGAAAGAGATCGATAAATGGTTAAGCCAATTAAGAGAAATTTGGGAAACCCGGTTCAATCAACTTGACGAAGTACTAGCAACCATAAAAAAACAAAAAAAATGAACAACAATTTGCTTTCCGATAGCTATCGGAATGATTTCCATGTAGACAAAACAACAAAAACGGTATCTATAACCAGGGAATTTGATGCCGGCCTTTCGCTGGTATGGGATGCTTTTACCAATAAAGAAATTCTTGACCAATGGTGGGCACCTAAACCCTGGTCCTCAAAAACAAAATTTATGAATTTTGAAGTTGGTGGGCGAAGATTTTATGCTATGGTAAGCCCCGAAGGACAAGAGCGTTGGTCCATTCAGAAATATAGTTCCATTAGTCCAAAAACCAATTTCAAGTTCTTTAATGCTTTTGCAGACAAAGATGAAAACCCTGAATTGCCCGGTTCTGAATGGGATTTTAATTTCAGCGAACAAAACGGAACGACTAAAGTGAGCATCAGTATTTATAATGAATCCCTTGCCCGCATGGAAAAGCAGCTTGAAATGGGCTTTAGTGAAGGATTTACTATGCAAATGAAAAACCTGGAAGAATTATTGGCAACTTTATC
>JBDTKB010000177.1:0-3352 GCA_039935555.1 Ginsengibacter sp.
ACCAATGGCCAATCCAAAAATATTTATAACGGAATAAAGTTTATTACTTCTGAAATTTCTAAGTGCGGTTTTGAAATAATTTTTGAACATGATGATTCATTGACCATTCAATTTAAGAATAAAATATTTTACCGCTATAATTATTCTATTTTCTCTTTTTGAAAACAGTAAGCCAACAAATAATACTAATTCTTATTCTCAATTTTTCAATTTTCCATTCTAAATTTTTCTACTCACTTCTCAAACTATCCACAGGATTTTCCACCGCGGCTTTTATTGCCTGGTAGCTTACCGTGATTATTGTAATTAAGATTGCAACCAGGGCAGCTAATAGAAACACACCGGCACCGATGTTAATACGATAACTGTACTTCATCAACCAGTCGTGCAAAAAATAATAAGCGATGGGTGATGCTATCAGACAGCTTAAGAAAACCAAAACAATAAAATCTTTTGATAGCAACATCCAAACCTGCGAAACAGAAGCACCTAATACTTTGCGTATTCCAATTTCTTTTTTACGTTGCTCTGCCATATAAGCTGCTAAGCCGAACAGACCAAGGCAGGAGATAGCAATGGCAAGCCCTGCAAATAATCCTGCCAGTTTTCCGATCAACATTTCCAGGTGAAACTTTTCGGCATAGCTTTCATCGGCAAATGAATAATTGTAAGGATACGATGGATCATATTTATTAAAGACAGAAGTTAGTTGTACTATCGCTTCCTGCGTTTTTATACCAGGCGATAATTTATATAACATAACATTCTGAGGCTCGGGCTTACAATAAAACATGGTAGGATCGGCAGTATTAAAGGGAGAGATCATCAAAGCATCTTTTACAACGCCTGCAATCGTATATTCTTTATCGAATATTTTTATTTTTTGACCTACAGGGTTTTTGAGGCGTAATCTTTGAATTGCAGTTTCATTAAATATTACGCTTGATGAATCATCAATGCCGGCAAAATTTCTGCCTTCTTTAATATCCATCCCAACTGTTTTAAAATAATCATCACTTACAAAAATATTTCCCATCTCTACTGTTTCTCCGGCATTCTTGCCAGGCCAATAACTAATATCTGTATGCCACCACACGCCGGTTGCGGGGCTTGAAGAAGTTGATACTGATTCGGCAATACCTTTTTGGATCAATTCATTTTTAATTACGGTATAATTTTTACTTAGGTCTACGTCCATATTTGTTGACATAAGCCTGTTTAGATCATAACCTGTAGGCCGGTTTTTTGCATAATTTACCTGCTGATAAATAATCACTGTGCTTATGATCAGTGCTATAGAGCAACTGAATTGTATAACCACCAAAATCCTTCTTGAAAGCGAAGAAGATTTCCCGGGTGTTGTGGTTCCTTTCAAAACTATTACCGGATTAAATGAAGAAAGATAAAAGGCAGGCCTGCTACCTGCAAGAAATGCTGTAAGTACGATACATCCAATCATCAACAACCAAAAATATACGTTTGTATAAGGTATGCTGATGTGTGTTTCTGTGAGTGTATTGAAGGCAGGCAATGCAAGTTGTACAAATAATAGTGAAAAAATAAAAGATATAAGCGTAAGTAAAAAAGCTTCTGAGAGAAATTGAATGATAAGGTCTTTTCGTTGCGAGCCGATTGCTTTTCTTACGCCCACTTCTTTAGCTCTTTTTTCTGATCGGGCCGTTGTAAGATTAATGAAGTTGATACAGGCAATGATTAATACCAATAAGCCGATGATGGAAAACATATTTACATACTCCAAAAAGCCAGGCATATCTTTTCCGTTTACATAGTTAGAATACAAATGCCAACGCGCAACTGGCTGAAAGGTTACGTAAGAATTCATCTCGTTGGTACTTCCGGTCTCAGTATGTTCAATATTCCTGATCTTAGGCGCTACCTGCGCGTAAGTGATTCCTGGTTTTAGCTTTATGAAAATCTGTAAGCTATTGCTGCCGAAATTGCTTGAACCGTCGCTGTTCTGTTCGGGATGTGTTTGTTGGAGATAGGTAAAGGGAACTACAAAATCGATATCCACTGAAGAATTATTTGGAATATCTTTTATGACGCCCGTTACCTGTAAATTATTCTCATTGTCGAAACGAACCATTTTATTAATCGGATCTTCATTTCCAAAAAGTGCCTTCGCCAATTTCTGTGTAATCACGATTGAGTATGCATCTTTAAAAGCGGAGTTAGCATTTCCTTTGATAAATGGATATTGAAATATTTTAAGGAAATCGCTACCTGCAATTGCTCCGGCGGTATATAATTTTTTATCACCTACCATTAATCCGTGTTTATCCATCCAGTCAGATTGGGCCACATATTCTATTTCTGGAATTTGATTTCGCAGTGTATTGGCGAGTTTCAAAGACGTGGTTTGAAAAGTAAGGGTGTCTCCATTACTATTAAAGTTGCGCTGCACGCGATATACCGATTGGTATTCCGGTAAAAATTTATCATAACTGTATTGATTATAAACCCAAAGTCCGATCAGTAATGCCACCGCCATACCTATAGCAAGCCCCAATACATTTAATGTACTGTACCCGATATTTCTTACAATATTTCGCCACGCGGTTTTGAAATAATTTTTAAACATTTTCTGAACTTTAATTTTTTATGAGGACTTCTTTTATTTCTATTTTTATTTTTATATTCTTATAGTAAACCAACTTATAATTGGTATTCCTATTTTCTTCATTGGCTAATTGGCTAATCAGGATATTAGCACATTACTCACTCCTCAAACTCTTTATAGGATTTGCGTTTGCTGCTTTTATTGATTGAAAACTAATCGTTATCAATGCAATTATAATTGCCACCAAACCTGCAATTACAAATACCATCCAACTGATATTTATTTTATAAGCAAAATCCCGAAGCCATGTACTCATTATATACCAGGCAATAGGTGTGGCAATTAAAATCGCTATTAAAACGAGTTTTACAAAATCTTTCGCCAGCAATTGAATAATGCCTGGTACACTTGCACCCAATACCTTTCTTACACCAATTTCTTTGGTACGCACCTGAGCGGTGTAGGCAGCTAAACCAAACAAACCCAGGCATGAAATAAAAATGGCGATGCCTGCAAATAAGTTAAACAGCAGGCCTGTCCTTTGTTCGCTTTCATATAAGCTTTTGAACTGGTCATCCAAAAAATTATAATTGAAAGAGAAATCTGCATTGTATTTTTTCCATTCTTCTTTTGTTGCGGCAATAACTTTTGGTAAATTTTTACCGGTTGTTTTTATATAAATATTACCGTATGTTTTTTGATGATTATAAAAAATAGCCGGCTTTATTTTATTACGCATAGATTCAAAGTTGAAATCTTTTACAACGCCTG
>JBDTKB010000178.1:0-8416 GCA_039935555.1 Ginsengibacter sp.
GTGCCTGCAAATCAGATCCGGTTTCTTCAGAAATGATCTCATAAGGCTCACTGCTATTTCCAATTTCCCTGGTTGGTATCACCTGGTCTTCCTCAATATATTCTTTGATCTCTTCCGGATAATTCTCAGTTGAAATAATTTCATTTGAAGAATCACCTGTCGATTCTACAATTTCCGGCCTCACTTCATCAACTTCTTGAACATAATTTTCATCAACTTCATTCGCGTCGGATGTTCCATTTAGCTGAAATTGCAGCCAATGTGTATTATTAAAATGTAACGCTGTTTTCTTCGCAAACTTATCAAAATTTGCATTCGAAGTTTTTTTGTAATGATATAATAGAAGGAAATTCGCTAATGAGCTAAAGGGATATTCACGCGCATTTTTTTCCAACGACTCAAGGTCATGCAAAGCATGGTTGTAAAAGTCTTTAGAATAAATTGGCCCTTTGCTCATTGGTGGTTTTTTAAATTACCAGTTTGAAAAAATCTTATTAAATATAGCGTCGGTAATATTTTTCACAATCTGGTCACTTAACTGTGATTCTGCCTGCGGCAAAGTAAGTTGTGCAGAAAAATCGTAATTGCTTGTAACGTCAGTTTCAAAGTCTTTCTTTGAATCCAATGCGTTTTTAAATATTAGATGAAAAGATACGTTCAGCCTGTTGGAACTTGCATTTTGCCCTGAAATTCCTGACGTCGTTTCACTATAATCTGATAAATATCCACTGATATCATAATCAGCATCATCATTGTTGGTTTGCCTGAGTCTTGTTTGCCCGATTATTTTTTGTTTTAATTTCTCCGTAACCGCGGGCGTTATTTGCGGATTTACATAGCGCGCTTTGTTTTCGAAATAATTTACGCGGAATGTTTTAATCTCTGCCGGAATTGGAGCCGTATCTTTTGTTGAATATTTACACGTAGCAAAACAAAGCGTGCACATTAATACGCTTGCAATTGCTATAAATTTTATTTGAATTTTATGTTTCATTGTTGAATGAATGACTTGTTTTACATCAATATTGCGGATAGATTTATTACTGTGCCGCAAAATTATAAGCCTAAATTTTTTCTATTCGAAAACTTCGTTTATTCGTTGATGTTATATTCCTTTAATTTCCTGTAAAGCGTCCGTTCGCTGATGCCTAAATCGCTCGATGCATCTCTTCTTTTACCACGATGTTTTTTTAAGGCTTTAATAATAAGTTCTTTTTCTGCATCCATAATACTCAGCGATTCTTCAACTTCGTGGTGTTCGTCAATTTTATTATTTAGCACCACAGGTTGATGACTTTGGACTACACTGCCGTTTTGATCTTTATGAAAATCATCAAGCAGTTTCTCATGTTGATAATTATGATCTCCGTTTAACACCGAAGGATTTTGCAGCGCATCAAAAAACATTCTCTTGAGTTCTGTAACGTCCTTTTTTACATCAAAGAAAAGCTTATATAAAATTTCTCTTTCGTTATTAAACTCCTTTTGATTGGCGCCGGAGTTGCCCGATAAAAGAGCCGGCAATCTTGTGAAATTTGTTTCAGGTAAAAATTTCTTTAATTCTTCACCGGTAATATTCTTATCACTTGCAAGCACGGATATTTGTTCAGCAAGATTTTTCAATTGACGTACATTTCCGGGCCAGGGATAATTTTTCAAAACATTCTGTGCATCGTCGTCCAGTTGAAGTGGCGGAGATTTATAACGTTCTGCAAAATCTACCGCAAATTTTCTAAACAATAAATAGATGTCCTCTTTACGGTCGCGAAGTGCCGGAACTCTTATGGGAACTGTGTTTAACCTATAATATAAATCTTCACGAAACCTCCCGGAATGGGTATATTCCAGCAAATCCTTATTGGTTGCGGCAATAACCCTCACGTCAGTTTTCTGCACTTTAGATGATCCAACTCTTATATATTCGCCGGCTTCCAACACGCGCAACAATCTCGCTTGTGTTCCCAAGGGCATTTCACCAATTTCATCAAGAAATATTGTTCCTCCATTAACTGTTTCGAAGTATCCTTTCCTGCTATCAACTGCTCCTGTAAAAGATCCTTTTTCATGCCCGAAAAGTTCTGAATCAATAGTTCCTTCGGGAATGGCGCCGCAGTTTACGGCAATGAAAGGATTGTGTTTGCGTGCGGACAAAGAATGTATGATATGTGAAAACACTTCTTTACCAACGCCACTTTCGCCATTAATAAGCACACTTAAATCGGTATTGGCAACTTGTATCGCCACATCAAGTGCATACACGAGAGCAGGTGAAGTGCCAATAATTCCAAACCTGTTTTTTATTGATTGTTGGTCCATTTAGTAATTTTCAATTATTTTAAACTTCCAATTAAAGTGCCTGCAGTACAACTTTCAATTAATACTTCTGCATAATCACCTTTTTCTAAATTTCCATTTTTTGGGAAGACAACAACCTTGTTATTATCGCTTCTTCCCGCCCAATGTGCATCACTTTTTTTTGAATTTCCTTCTATTAAAACCGTTGCAGTTTTTCCAACTTCTTTCTCCATACTTTTTAATGATTGGATGCGATGCAAAGCAACTACTTCCTGCAACCTTCTTTTTTTGATCTCTTCAGGCACGTCATCGGCGAACCGCTTTTCAGCAAGGGTTCCGGGGCGCTCGGAATAAAAATACATGTAGGCCAAATCATATTCACAATATTCCATCAGGCTTAAAGTTTCCTGGTGGTCTTCTTCCGTTTCGGTGCAAAAACCTGTAATAACATCGGTAGAAATTCCGCAACCTGGAAGTATTTCTCTTATCCTGTTCACTTTTGATAAATACCATTCACGAGTGTAAGTGCGGTTCATCATTTGAAGAATCCGGCTGCTGCCACTTTGAACAGGTAAATGAATATACTTGCAAATATTCTTATACCTTTTCATAGTAAAAAGGACTTCGTCAGTAATATCTTTTGGATGAGAAGTAGAAAATCTAACGCGTAATAAGGGCGAAAGCTGCGCTACTTTTTCCAATAGTGCTGCGAAAGAAACACTGCCGTTCGATTCAGAATTTTGCCATAAATAACTGTCGACATTTTGCCCTAATAAAGTAACTTCCCTATATCCTTCCTCCAATAAAATTCTGCATTCTGATAATATAGATTCAGGATCCCGGCTTCTCTCACGGCCACGCGTAAACGGAACTACGCAAAACGAACACATGTTATTGCAGCCTCGCATAATACTTACAAAAGCCGTAACGCCGTTGCTGTTTAATCTTATGGGAGAAATATCGCCATAGGTTTCCTCGCGACTCAATAAAACGTTGACACCTTTTTGCCCGCTTTCGGCTTCGGTAATTAATCCAGGCAGCGACCTGTAAGCATCCGGGCCAACAACAATATCTACTAATTTTTCTTCCTCAATAAATTTTGACTTCAAACGCTCAGCCATGCACCCTAATACTCCGATTAAAAGGCCCGGGTTGTATTTTTTTATTTTGCGAAATTCAGTAAGTCTTTTTCGCACCGTTAGCTCAGCTTTTTCACGAATAGAACAAGTATTTAGGAATATTATATCTGCCTCCTGGAAATGGCGTGTACTTCCGAAGCCACTTTCATGCAAAATAGACGCAACGACTTCACTGTCTGCAAAGTTCATTTGACATCCATAGCTTTCAATATAAAACTTTTTTAAATGCTGCGCATGTGCCAGTAAAACGGGCGCAAATGCCTCCCCCTGCCTTGATTCATCGTGTTTTGTCTGTAAAGATGTTTCCTGCATTATTATTTTTTAAACCGGATGGCAAATATAACAAATTAAATATGCAGACAGGATGGCAGAAAGTTAATAATGTTGGAATGCTGCTGTGGCTGGGCAAGTAACTAATTAATCAAATCAGGACTCAAATTTCACACCTTCATAAATTTCTGAAAGCGGGATTTTTTCTTTAATGGCTTTTATCTGGAGAAGATCGTTAATGGAATTGTACTCTTCAAGTTCCCAATGGCTTTTTTCATTCAACCTGAATACCTCAATATGTATGCTTTCAGAATCTGCAAGTATGTATTCTTTTAAAGTTGGTATATCGCGGTATAATTTAAATTTTTCGCCACGGTCATAATTTTTTGTTGATTTGGAAAGTACTTCAATAATTACTGTTGGATTCAATACATTATAATCGTCATCATTAAGAGTAATTATTTCTCCGCAAATAATAGAAATATCCGGATAGGTAAATAAAGTGTTTGAAGAAATATGGATACGCTGATCGCTGTTAAAGGGTTTGCATTTTTTTCCTTTTAGTTTGTGACCAAGTGCAATGAATAAATTTCCGCTAATTAGATTATGCGGCACTTTTGCACCGGACATTGCAAATATTTCTCCCTTATAATATTCATGCTTTTCATCAGAAGCATTTTCCATTTCAAGATATGCTTCTATAGAAATTTTTTCTTTGCCGTATGCAACCGCAGATTCTTTTATTTCCATTGAATAAAAATACAAAATTTGAAGGGGAAATTTTTTTGGAAAGTTTTGACGCTTTTGCAAATGTTGGGCTGAACTTTCAAATGTTAACTGGCATTGTTACATCAACTCTTGAATTACAGTTACTGCCCAGGCATTAATATTTTTTACATAAAAAAATATCGCTTTATTTCGTGGAAAGCATTTAAATGAAAATTAATATTTCTCTACTGGCAATTTTGTTGCTGCTAACTTCTCAAATATTTTCCCAAAAACTTTTTCAAAACTCGGAATTTAGTAACGCTCTAAAAAATGGAACCAGGACATCAGCCGGAAAACCGGGGCTCAACTATTGGCAAAACCGGGGAGACTATAATATTAAAGTAACTTTTGATCCTGAGACTAATTTACTTTCCGGCACCGAAACAATCACTTACTATAACAACAGCCCTGATTCATTGCATGAAATGATCATCAGGTTATACCCGGATTTGTATAAAAAAGGTGTTGCAAGGTTAAGTGACATCGCAGAAAAAGATTTAAATGAGGGGGTTGTGATCGATTCGTTTAGAATTGAAAACGAGGTTATCAGCGATTTTTCAAATCTCAAAAAAGCCTTTCACAAAAATACCAATTTGAGTATCAGGCCCGGCACGGATATATTGCCTCATTCAAAAGTGAACCTGCATATAAGCTGGCATTATACGGTGAACATAGGTTCTCCCGTTCGCACTGGAATGGTTGATAAAAATTCTTATTTCATCGCCTATTTTTTTCCAAGAATTTCTGTGTATGATGACATTGATGGCTGGGACACCTGGAGTTATAATGGAATACAGGAATTTTATAATGATTTCGGAAATTTTGATGTTGAAATAAACGTTCCCAAAAATTTTGTTGTATGGGCAACAGGCGACAGGCTCAATGCTTCTGAAAACTTTGGAGAACCTATCATAAAAAAGATAAAAACAGCTTCCACATCTAACGCAATTATTCATGTAATAGATTCATCAGATTACTCGAATCATGTTTTGTTTTCCAGTGCAAACAGGGGCAACTGGAAATTTTCGGCAAGCGATGTTACTGATTTTGCATTCGCGATTAGCGACCATTATTTATGGGATGCAAGCAGTGTTTTAGTTGATTCTGTTATAGGCAGAAGAACCGTGGCTGAAGCTGTCTACAATAAAATTAATAAAGATTATTTTGATGTTGCCAACCAGGCCCATCAATCTGTTTATTACATGAGTCATTTTTATCCAAAATATCCATTTCCTTTTAATCACGAAACTGTATTTGACGGCACAGACCAAATGGAATATCCGATGATGGTAAATGATAACCCAACTGACTCGCATAAAGATGCCGTTCAACTAACATCGCATGAAATTTTTCATTCTTATTTTCCATTTTATATGGGCATTAATGAAACACAGTATGCCTGGATGGACGAAGGTTGGGCAACAATAGGAGAGTCGGTAATTTCCCCGTTAATGGGCGAGCCGGAAGATGAAGGAATATTTAGCAAAACAAGGTATGAGCAAATTTCTGGAACGAATAAAGAGGTGCCTTTAATTACCAATACCAAAATATACAATGATGTTGATTATTTCGCAAATTCCTATGGAAAAGGTGGGATCTGTTATTATGTTTTGCAGGATCTGTTGGGAGATTCAATTTACTTTAAAAGCCTGCATCAATACATTTATGACTGGCACGGCAAACACCCGGTGCCGTATGATTTCTTTTATAGTTTTAATAACGCAAGCGGTAAAGACCTGAATTGGTTTTGGGATAAATGGTTTTTTGGCTGGGCCTATCCGGATTTGGCAATAAAAAAAGTAGAAGAGGATGCATCGGTTACAAAAGTTACCATTGAAAACAAAGGCGGATTGCCTGTGCCTGTTTACGTTACCATTTTTTTAGACGGTTATACATCAGTTTTAAAATATTCGGCTGAAGTTTGGAAGGAGGGTAAAAAAGAATTTACATTTCCTATAAAAATGTCTGAAGGCCAAATTTTAAAAATTGAATTGGGCAACCAGTTTATACCTGATAAATTTAAGAAAGATAACGTCTGGAATAATAAATGAAGACTACGATTTTGTTTTAGTGTCCCGCTCAATCCTTTTCGCAAGCCAGCTTTTTTTAACTGGTATAATCCAGTTATTTAAAAGTTCATTTTTGGTGAGAATCGTATTATTAAAGTACAATGTATTTGTAGTAATTATCGCATCATCCAGGGAACTGTTCACCTGGGAAAGTGGAATCAACTGAATCTCTTTATCAATAATAAATGCCAACATTTGACGGTCGAATAAATCCACCTCAAAATCTTTTTCAATATGCTTCATTAACCTTACCGATGTATCTGTGCTGCAACCACCCACAATACCCGATGCCGCTTCATCAGCCATAAAAACTATAAACTGGCCAAATAACAACGCAGCATATCCTTTAACTGGGGTGCCATGGCTTTTCCATTCCTGGATAAAGCTTTGTAAAAGATCGTTTATCTCCCTTGCCTCTTTATCATTAAAAATTTTGTTACTCTGGTATATCCATACATGGGAATTTTCACTGAAATCCTTCGGAATTGCGCTCTGAAAATTTATATTCATCGTTCAAATTTATGCAGGAATTAATTTTAAAAAAGAAATAACGTTAAAAAACTCTAGTTCGCTTTCCCTAATTTTCTTAAATAAGCTACATGAGAAACAATGGCGTGGCGCATTTTTGGAAACTCAATATAAGTAAGTCCATATTCATTGCAGGTACGCTTAATTATTTTACTGATCGCCGGATAATGAACGTGGGAAATTTTTGGAAATAAATGATGTTCAATCTGGAAATTTAATCCCCCAACTAACCAGGAAATTAATCTATTACCAGTGGCAAAGTTTGCCGTTGTCGCTACCTGGTGGATAGCCCATTCATTTTCAATTTTACCACTTGTTTCACTTGGCATCGGAAAGTCGGTATGTTCAACAGTATGAGCAAGTTGGAAAACTATGCTTATCACGAAACCTGTAACCATAGTTATAATTAAAAAACCAACTACCCAGGTTGAAAAACCCAATAACCAAATTGGCAACGCTACGAACATAAACATATAAATCAACTTGGCAGCCCAAAAGGAAATATGTTCTTTCACAGTCATTTTTCTTAGTGTCATTACACCTATTTTACCGGAAAAATATTTTTTATAATCTGTCATAAAAATCCAGATCAGGTGAAGCATCGTGTATAAAAACCAAAAATAATAATGCTGAAATTTATGCATTTTCAATTTCTTCTGTGTTAGGGCAAACCTAAGCCACGGGCGCGCTTCAATGTCATCATCAACGCCATCTATATTCGTATAAGTATGATGGATGATGTTGTGCTTCATATTCCACATGATAGCGCTGGCACCTAAAAAGTTTAATGAAAACCCAGCCATTTTATTTACCGCTTTAAACTTGCTAAAGCTGCCATGGGCGCCATCATGCATCACGTTGAAGCCGATAGCAGCGGTGAGACCTCCAAATAATATACATTCAGGTATCGCCACCCAAATTATTGGAGTAAAAAACACCAGGTGAATATAAATTAAGACGTAGCCAAGGCAAAACAATATTGCTTTAAAAAGCAAAGCGTTATTGCCGGTCATAGGTCGTTTGTGATCGACAAAGTATTGATTTACGCGATTTTTTAATTCGACATGAAATTCGCCTTTTCCCTGTATAAATTTTGGGGTTGCCATTTTGTTATTTATTAATTAATTAGTTATTCTATTTCAATAACGCTGTTGTCCTGCTTTTAAGTACCCACCTGAATTAAAGCGTCAAAAGATTTTATCCCGACCATTTTCTTTGATAAAAATCCTTCAGCGTGTTTAACGCCAATCATTTTTCCAAACATTTTTGAACGATTGATCACACTTTCTAAAAATTCCGGCGACGAAATATAAGTTTGCGGCTCTTTGTCGTTGGCTTTAGCTGTGT
>JBDTKB010000179.1:0-8583 GCA_039935555.1 Ginsengibacter sp.
TGGCATCATTGATGATAATGACAGGGTTATTGCAGGATCTTATCAACCGAAATTTACACTTGGTCTTAATGGAAATATATCCTATAAATCTTTTGATCTTAATTTCGGGGCCTACGGTACCATAGGAGGTAAAATTTATAACGGGAAAAAAGCAGCCCGCTTCAATCAAAAAGATAATGTAGAGGCAAGTGTTGCAGTTAATAGCTGGACCTTTCAAAATTATGCCAGTGATGTTCCGAGGGCTAATTTGAATGCACTTCCTCAATCGACTTATTTTATCGAATCCGGTGATTTTGCGCGAATTAATAACCTTACACTTGGCTACACTTTTACGAGTGCCTTGTTGAACAAATATGGTATAAAAAATTTCCGCTGTTACGTTACCAGTCAGAACCTGGTGACCTTTACCAACTATTCAGGTTTTACACCGGAAATACAAGACGGCAGCCCGATAGCTCCGGGTATTGAGCTAAATGCATATCCAACTACCCGCACATTTGCATTCGGGGTTAACTTAACTTTTTAATTTTTTCAAATGAACCAGCAAGTCAAACCTATATTTAAAATATCATTATTTGCATTATTTTCAATCTTTCTACTTACAAGTTGTAAAAAAGATTTTTTAAACGTTCTTCCACAGGGGCAAATAACCGAATCGTCCATTGCTAATGATCCGAATATTGCCCGCAATTTGGTAACGGGAGTTTATAACCAGCTTTACCAGGGAGGTTTCGGCAACGACGTACATGGAATTATTTTTTGTATGGCTGCAGATGTAGCATCTGATGACGCGGATAAAGGAAGTACCGCCGACGACCAGGCTCCCCAGGCAACAGGTTTTGATAATTTTACGTCGGACCTTAACAGTACTAACTATTATGTTGACAGGCTTTGGAACGGACATTATCAGGGAATATCAACTGCTAACCAGGCTTTGGATAAACTAACTAATAGTGTTTTTGATCATATTACTAAAAGGACTTTAATCGGCGAAGTAAAGTTTTTACGAGCGTATCTATACTTCAACCTCGTGAGAATGTTTGGAGGGGTTCCGCTTGTGTTGCGCGTACCAACCAGTCTTAGCGATGCAACCCAGCCTGAGTTTCAAACGCGAGCATCAAAAGATTCTGTTTATGCTGCCATAATTAATGACTTGCAATATGCTGTCGATAGCCTGCCACTAAAAGGAGACCCAACTACACAGGTTGGCCGGGCAAATAAAGGTGCAGCAGAAAGTTTACTTGCAAAAGTATATTTATACCAAAAAAATTATCAAAAGGCTTACGATCTATCGCAGGACGTCATAAACTCGGGCAAATATTCGCTCATGGCTGATTACAGCCTGAATTTTAGAAGTAAGACTTACGACAATAATGTTGAATCTGTATTCGAGATACAAACCGGGCAAGACGCTAACTGTGATGCGGCTGTTCCATTTTATGTAGTTGCGCAAGGTCCGCGCTCGGGAGGCCTTGGTGGATGGGCAGATCTTGGATTTGGGTTAAATACTCCCAGTCAGGATTTGGTAAACTCTTATGAGCCGGGTGATAAACGCGATTCAGCTACTATTATGTTTATCAAGACAAATGGTACAGTTCTTTGGGACGGATTTAGAGTACCATCACGCGATTCTGTTCAAAATGACCGCTATAATTATAAGGCTTATTTCGGAAGAAAGGCAGATCCATATTGCACCAGTTTAAACACAGATCATCTTCCAAAGAATATTCATATAATCAGGTATGCTGAAGTGCTATTAATTAATGCTGAAGCAGCCTTACAAATTGGCAAGCCAGGAGATGCAGCAAACGATATGGCACTTGTTCGTTCAAGAGCTGGCTTAATGCCAAATACTGTAACGCAGGCTTCTATCTGGCAAGAGAGAAGGGTGGAACTGGCCATGGAGCAAGACCGGTTTTTCGATATTGTAAGGCAAGGTCGTGCAGGCCAAATATTACGGGCACTTGGAAAAACATTTGTGGATGGAAAAAATGAAGTATTTCCAATTCCTCAAACACAAATTGACCTGAGTGGCGGTAAGATAACCCAGAACCCGGGATATTAATGAATTCTTTAACAACTCAAAAAATTATAAGTCTTTATCTTTAATTCAAATTTTAAATTGACAAATATGAAAAAAATCACAAACAAGTTAACCCTGGGGATATTATCCGTAGCTCTTATGGGTATAGTATTTACAGCCTGTAAAAAGAAGGGCGTAACTGTTGCTCCTCCAGATCCGATAGGCGGATTTAACAGCTCTAACGATGTCGGCGCGGCTAATTTGTTAGCGCATTGGTCATTTGATGGCTCATTAAATGAATCCATCTCCAATACAGCTCCCGTTACCAACCTGCGAACTTCTTTTACGACTGGTGTAAAAGGGCAAGCTTTGCATCTTGATAGCGGATTTGCACTTTATCCCGTTATAGCCAAATTGAACCTTACAAATTATGGAAGTGTAACGGTAAGTTGTTGGGTTAATACAGATAATAATGGCTCAAAAGCTACAAATGTTTTTTCTCTAACCCAGGGAACAGCAACACAAACAGATTGGAACACCGGGCTTTTTAATATGCTTTTAGAAACGGGCCATGGGAAAACTACAGATGATACTTTAGTTTTGCATCCATCTTATGGTACTTATATCACAGGAACTCTTAAGGGAGGTGATAACATTAATGACTATGGTGTAAGGGAAACAGATTTTAAAACAGTACATGGAACTAATAAGTGGGTACATTACGTTGCCAGGTATAGGGCTTTAGATTCCACTATGGATGTATTTGCAAATGGTATCGTTGTGTCTAATGTGAATTATAGAAAAAGAAGCACTGGCGCTCTGGCGCTGTCTGCATTAGGTGCCCAGGCAATTATTGGTGGTTTTGCAAATGCTGCAACAGGTTTTTCATTGTCTGCAGTGCAACCATTTGAAGGAATGTTTACGGGTAATATAGATGAAGTAAGATTTTATAATACAGCCTTAGCTGATGCTGATATAAGTTCTTTATATCAATTGGAATTGGCAGGGAGATAAATCGTTTAATATAATATTGAGCCGCCTGATAAGGCGGCTTTTTTTTTTAAACCTTTATTGTCAAAAGTAGTTATGAAACATTACGTGGTTATATTTTTATTCGGAACTGGTTTTTTTTCCTGTAAAAAGTCTGTTACACCAGTACCGGAGACAACAGCCTTTCATGCTACGGCTGTTTATGTAAATAATGAAACAAGCGTTAATAATACATTTTCAAATGTTGGCCTCAACCCGGTCATAAAAATTTTACTTTCAGCACCGCTGGATGCGGCAACCGCTAATAATAACATTTCAGTGCAGGCTAACGGTTCACCCGTAGCCGTTAACATCGCGTATGCTAATGATGACAGTACTGTACTGCTTCAGCCAGCTTCTTCATTAACCGGGCTTACTAAATATTCGGTAATTCTTTCGGCCTCTTTGGCATCAAAACAAAAAATAAATTTATCACCGGCTTTTTCATTCGGCTTTATTACCCAAATAGATTCAACTGATAAATTTCCCCAAATCTCGGACAGCGCATTACTTACTTTAGTGGAACAACAAACGTTTAAATATTTTTGGAATTTTGGGCATCCTGTTTCCGGTTTGGCCAGAGAGCGTACTTCTTCAGGAGATATCGTTACTACAGGTGGTAGCGGCTTCGGCATTATGTCGATGATTGTTGGCGTGCAACGAAATTTTATTTCTCGTGCAGAAGGCTTATCACGCATAGACACCATTGTAAATTTTCTTTCGAATAAGGCTACCCGTTATCATGGTGCCTTTCCGCATTGGATCAATGGTTCTACAGGTGCAACAGTACCTTTCAGTACACAGGATAATGGTGGTGATTTAGTTGAAACCTCTTACATGATGCAGGGATTGTTGTGTGCGAGACAATACTTTAATAGCAGTTCGGATGCAAAAGAAATAAGCCTGCGGAATAAGGTCAATAGTTTATACAATGCTGTTGAATGGAATTGGT
Source organism: Ginsengibacter sp. (assembly GCA_039935555.1). Taxonomy (GTDB): domain Bacteria; phylum Bacteroidota; class Bacteroidia; order Chitinophagales; family Chitinophagaceae; genus Ginsengibacter. Next base: position 4,005 of record JBDTKB010000179.1, read on the forward strand.
ATCGTCAAAATAATCAAAACGTTCTGTACTGGCATTGGAGCCCCGATTATAACTGGGCCATCAACGCACAAGTAAGCGGATGGAATGAGGCACTGATAACTTACGTTATGGCAGCTTCCTCCAATATTGATTCTAATAAAATTCCTAAAATTGTTTATGACAATGGCTGGGCAAGAAACGGCGGAATTAAAAATGGCAGAACCTTTTATGGTATTACCTTACCACTTGGTCCTGATTACGGGGGGCCACTTTTCTTTGCTCACTATTCTTTTCTTGGCATTAATCCTCACAACCTTACGGACGCTTACGCAAATTACTGGCAGCAGGATACTGCGCATGCTAAAATTAATTATTTGTATTGTGTTGCCAATCCTAATCATTTTTCCGGATACAGTAGCATGTGCTGGGGACTTACTGCCAGTGACATACAAAATGGATACACAGCCAGTTCTCCAACGAACGATGTAGGCGTAATTGCACCAACTGCGGCAATATCTTCGTTGCCATACACTCCGGAACAATCAATGAATGCCTTGCGCTTCTTTTATTATAAATTAGGAAATAAGATTTGGAGTCAATATGGCTTTGTCGATGCCTTTAATTTAGGTACACTTTGGTACGATTCGGATTGTCTCGCAATTGACCAGGGGCCGGAAATTGTGATGATAGAAAATTATCGAAGCGGTTTGCTCTGGAATTTATTTATGAGTTGCCCGGAAGTGAAAGCGGGAATGGGAAATTTAGGATTTCAAAGCCCTAACTTATAATTACGTGTAGCCATTTCCGTTATACTGTTAAATGAGTTTGATTTGCCCTTAAAATAGAAACATGCGTTTTTTTTTCCAATAGTAAGTCTCATCTCAATTAAATGCTTTGAGAATCCAACTCTCACCTCTTTTCCTCACTGGGTCACACAGAATTACAGATCAAATAAATTTATTAGGTAGCGTTTTCTTCTTTATCAATGTAAAGCCTGGAGTGCATAGTATTTGAGAGATTTGTTTGTATTGTAATTTTATAGATTGTTTTGGCGATTTCGATTGCTTTTTCAGGGCTCAAATTTGCGTTTTTATATTTTAATTGCCTATCCTGCAAACTCAATGTTACGGGTTTTTTTGTTTTTGAAAACTGTTCAGAATGAACATGTTCAGTCTTTGAACATCTCTTGTCATAGGTATGTTGAGGTCTTAATTTTATAACCTAAAAATGAGTATTTATGTTAGGCAAAACTTCCTTTTGCTTTTCTACTTAAAAACGCCAAAAAATTTATGCAAAATTAATTCCTGAAAATATTATCGACAATAAGTTTTGAAGCAGCTTCGCAAAAATCAAGACCAGAATAATCCGGATTGTAGCCGCCCATGTGGGGCACGGCCATCATGTAAATGCGTTTATTCGACGCTCCATATTCATCTACTACCTGGAAGTTGTCGTTGATAGCTACACCCGCTACATTAAGATAATACCCCCTCTCATCAATTATTACATTGGCGTTGCCCTTTTCTTTTTCCCTGATGGCAGCATTCCTATCCCGGAATTTTATTTTTGCTGGACTCACTGTTTTTTTATCAATTAAACTTTTAAAAGGCAGATCGGTATAAGACAGGTGCGGTTGTCCCACTGCATCGACATAGGTTTTATAGTATATTGATTGATGCTCATCATGCTCATTTATGTAATGATAATAAGCGCCGCCGGTTGGCGCAGCTTCTACATGACTTTCATCACCAACAGACATTAATTCTAGCAATCCTGCACTGTGCAGCGCCAATAATTCTTCCACAGAAGTTTGAGGCATAAAAGCGATTACAATGGATATGAGTGGCTGTAAAGTTTTTTGAAGGCGCATCGTATCTTCTGCTGAAAAATATTTTGCCGGATAGTTCATGGCAAAGCTCAATACAGCAAGCATTTCTTTCCAATAAATTGATTCCTTTCGTTTGATAGATTTTTCAGCTTCAATATATTCTCCTTTGAACAAATCAAAAGGATCAACAGACTCCCGCAAGCTCATTATGAAAGTAACAAACTCTTCGAGGCTCATGTCTTTTATCTTGTCATAAAATTCTGCATCTTTTTCCTTTATTGGAATTTTAAAATTATGCCGGAACACAAAATCAAGCGATAAAAAGCCACCATTTTCTTCCATGTTCCGCATTATCTCTTCTTTTGAAAGTACCGCATCTTTTCCCAAATGGGTATCTTCCAAATGAAATCTTACGGCCGGTAACATGCCGCTTCGGGTATGCATAATTATTTTAAAATTATTACGATTATTTGCAAGTTTAAAGGAAAGTTTACCATTGTTATCTTTAATAAAGTCGCCGTTATTTCGGGCAAGCGTTCGGATAGCATCTACTGCGGTAAGAGATGAGCCTCGTATAGCCACCGGATGATTGATTTCAAAAGCAAGCTTTGAAGGTGGGTAAGGCGAATCAAAATAGCCTTCAATAGTTCCCTCGTATTTTATGGGCCACTGGTGACCTGTACAGATAATAGCATAGTCAAATTTTGCAGGTTCATCTTTGTCCGTTATGATTTCTACAAGATTTTGAGTAGGATCATCAATCATATCGTTGACCACAGTGCCACGATGAATGGTTATCCCGATACCGGCTTCCTTTGCTTTTCTCTCGAATAATTTAAAAAGATCGGATAAGTATTCGCCGAACAGCAATCGCGGAATAACTTTATAATCTGAAAATTTGTCCGCATCAATGTTAAACCTATGCAGCGTTTCCGGGGAAACAGTTTGAAGCCAATCAGTGAGTGAAGGTTGAAGTTCAGGCAGTTCGTTGCCAGATACATTGGTTATATGTTCTTCATCTGCGCCATCCTTGCTGTAAGGCATACCGGCACCTAACTGGGTCTTCTTTTCAAAAATTTCTATATCGATATCCAAATTTCCGGATTCTACAAGTCTCTTAAAAATGAATAAACCGCTCGGACCTCCGCCAAGAATGGCGATTCTTTTTACACTCATATTTTTATCTATTAAGGATGACTTATCAATTTATTTTCAAAAAAATACATAAAATGTAGCCGTCATATATTTTTTTACCTGGATGCAAACCCGCTGATAAGTTTTGCGTCAATTAATCCCAGGTATTCTGGTAAAGCCAAATTAATTTTATTAAGGTCATTCCTGGAGAACCAACGGATTTTTGTGTGCTCCTTAGAATTATTAACTGCCTTTTTTTTCCAATTAGTTACCATGTAAATATGATAGGTAAAAAAGTTGCCGAGGTTGTCGTCAAAAATTTCGAGCGTAGTTAGCAATTCAACATTCATTACCATCACTTTGGTTTCTTCATAAATCTCCCTTTTCAATGTATAAAGTGGATGCTCATCTTTCAATGCTTTACCTCCGGGAATATCCCATAAACCCGGAGCCCATCCTTTATTTTTGGTTCGCTTGCCAAAAAGGAATTTATTATTTTTCATCAAAAATCCGCCAGAGCAAATTACCTCAGACATTGAATCGCATTTAGTTTAAATTATAATTATACTGCTTAAGTATCCAAACGGAGACCGAATCGAACGCACAAAGAAATGTGGTAAAATCATTTTTATCAATAACTATTTCTTTTTTTCATTTGTGCAAGGCATCAATGAAAGTTTTACCCGCATGGTTACTACCGATTTCTATAGTCTTAATCCTTCATCTCCATTTGACATTACAACTGAACAACCATACCCGGGATTGACATCTTCGCCTTGTCTTGCCAAACCGATGCAGTTAGGATGATCGAAATAATCTCGCTGCGTTCCGTAGGCATAATCTTTCCTGGTTATAAAAAGAACTTCTAAATGTTCACAGGTATATTTTATTGAATTATTAAATTATCTAATAAAGTTTCCGCAACTAATATCGTGCCTGATATGTATTGTAGAAAAACGTTAGCTGTGCTACTCTCTGAAATTGAACGGCAAGCCCTAATTGCGGCCGATGACTGCACTTGACTCGTGTAACATTATCCAGTTCTGCGTTTGCAAATATTTTTGTGTGTGTCCAGAGAAGCTACCTTAGTGAGAGTTGGTCTCTCGATGGGAGAAGCGGAAACAAATGATGCAATAATTAAATGTAAAAATCTCTTTTTCATACAGTAAGTTTTATAGTAAATTTTACCCAAAACTCTTTATGTTCAGTATTGGAAACAATACCGCATATGTGCTATTTTTTGTAATTCGTTGTGGTACCACTGGAAGCCGGGCGAAAAATTTTTTTGAATTTTTAAAAGAAATTTAAGGGCTATTAGGGAGGGAAAATTGCATAAGGTTAAAACAAAATGAGTATAATAAATGCAATAAGAAATAAGTTGCTATTAAAAGTATTTGTAGTTCCAGGCGACAAAGAACGTGGCATTTGGTTTCGTGCTAAAATATTTTGAAGAGATTTCTTTTACGTAATTAAAAACTTGATGTCGCTTTTTAGAGAATTTAACTATTTGAATAATTGCATTATCTATTAATAATAAATAAATTTTTTTCGCAATTGGCAATTAATTGACTTTTTATTTGTAAAGACATTTGTCTCACTTGCTCTCATCCATCATGAAGTAAAACTTCGCGTTATTTA
>JBDTKB010000180.1:0-6188 GCA_039935555.1 Ginsengibacter sp.
ATTGGCACCAGCTCGGAAAAAGCCAAGAAACTTTTAGGAGAATTATATGCACCGTTTGTGCGCCAGGGCAACCCGGTTATTTATATGGATGAAAAATCCGCAGAACTTACAAAATATGCGGCAAACGCGTTTCTTGCTACAAAAATTTCCTTCATGAATGAGATAGCGCAACTTTGTGAGCGGTTGGGCGCAGACGTGGATATGGTGCGAAGGGGCATTGGAAGTGACGATAGAATTGGAAAAAGATTTTTATTTCCCGGCATTGGTTATGGCGGTAGTTGCTTTCCAAAAGATGTGCAGGCGCTTACTAAATCGGCGCAGCAAAGCGATTATAATTTTAAAATACTTGAGGCAGTTTTGTTGGTGAATGAAGCCCAAAAGATTCATTTGTTGCCTAAAATAAATGAATATTTTAAAAACGACCTGAACGGTAAAAAGATCGCATTATGGGGGTTGGCATTTAAGCCTAACACCGATGATATAAGAGAAGCTCCGGCCTTAAAATTAATTGACGAATTGACCGCCAAAGGTGCTTCAATTACGGCGTATGATCCGGAGGCTATGGAAAATGTAAAAAGAGGAATAAAAGATAAAATTACCTATGCCGAAAATCAATATGATGCACTTAAAGATGCAGATGCATTAATAATTGCAACGGAATGGAGTGAATTTAGAACACCGGATTTCATTAAAATAAAATCTCTGTTGAAAGCGCCGGTCATTTTCGATGGCAGAAACCTTTTTGAATTATATCAAATGGAAGAACGAGGTTTTCATTATGTAAGTATTGGCCGAAAAGTAATCGAAATAAAATAAGTTGAAGCAAAATTATTTGGAACCATTTTAAATTTTTGAAGTGTCAAAAAAAAGAGTACTCATTACAGGTGCCGCCGGATTTTTAGGATCTCACCTTTGTGATCGTTTCATAAAAGAAGGCATGCATGTAATTGGGATGGATAACCTAATTACAGGCGATCTGAAAAATATAGATCATCTTTTCAAACTTGAAAATTTTGAATTTTATCATTGTGATGTTTCAAAATTTATTCATGTGCCTGGCGAACTTGATTATATTTTAAATTTTGCTTCTCCTGCAAGCCCCATAGATTATTTAAAAATTCCTATTCAAACTTTAAAGGTTGGTTCGTTGGGAACCCACAATTGCCTGGGACTGGCACTTTCAAAAAAAGCGCGCATCTTAGTTGCTTCCACAAGCGAGGTGTACGGCGATCCGTTAGTACATCCGCAGACTGAAGAATATTGGGGAAATGTAAATCCTATTGGGCCACGTGGTGTTTATGATGAAGCAAAGCGTTTCCAGGAAGCGATTACACAAGCATATCATACATTTCATGGGGTAGAAACCAGGATAGTAAGAATTTTCAATACTTACGGACCACGAATGAGACTTAATGATGGAAGAGCTTTGCCTGCATTTATTGGCCAGGCACTTCGTGGTGAAGACCTAACAGTTTTTGGAGATGGAAGCCAGACAAGGAGTTTTTGTTATGTAGATGATCTTGTTGAAGGAATATATCGTTTGTTATTAAGTGATTATTCAATGCCTGTAAATATTGGTAATCCCGATCAAATTACCTTGAAAGAATTTGCTGAAGAAATCATTACGCTTACAGGCACAAAACAAAAAATTGTTTATAAACCTTTACCGCAGGATGATCCAAAACAAAGGCAGCCGGATATTACAAAAGCAAAAAAATTATTAAACTGGGAGCCAAAAGTTAACCGGGCTGAAGGTTTAAAAATTACCTACGAATATTTCAAATCGCTCCCAAAGGATGACCTTTTAAAACTTCCCAAAGAGTTTGAAAGCAAAAGATAGGTCTATTATTTTTACCAGAATAAAACTTCTAATTATCAAATATTTTATAAACTCTTCTGGTAAACAGTGGTTATTTATAAAATGAAATCTTCTTTTTTATTGTAATCGATTGGTTTAGTTCCAATCACCTACTTTTTCTAATTTTCGCCCATTGCATGAGGAACGGCATTTGTACAATTCGTCCCAGGATCATTTTTTAGTGCAATCCCTTAATACAACAATCAAGGTTTGAGTTTTTCACGATACAGCAATAATTTTCTCATTTTTTTTGCCTTACATATTGATATCATGCATCCACCTTCCTTAATTAAAGGCCTTGCATTTTTATATTGAAATGTACACAAAATGTGAAATATTTTCGCAAAAGGCTTTGTTTCATTTAGAACTCTTGATATACCTTTATTAAAATATTTAACAAAATGGAATGGTTTAAATTGTTAATATTTTAATAACCCCGCGATCGTTTGTTGTGAGAAAAAGTTCAATTCATTTGCATTTTCAAAACAACTTTATGAAATTAGAAAAAACGCTTTGCCCAACTACAAATGATCGTTTCAAATTAGCTGGTAGTTCTCTCAGGGAAAATCTCCCATTTATAAAAAATCACCTTTATAAAATCACCTGAATTTCTTGCAGCAATGGTTAACATTTATTTTCTGAAAAAGTTTGATTTAATCTGCTTTTACATTTTACCTCTCAACCAAAAACTTTCTTTTATTTTTTGGCTTTCACCTTGAATAAAAAATTTTTCTTAATTCATATTCTTTAAAAATAATTCCATTTCTATTTTAAAAAAACACACATGTTAAAACGACTTTTATTTACTGCCCTATTTGCTTTTAGTTCTTATTTTTTATTTGCTCAGGAAACAACTTCTCAAATATTCGGAACCGTTACAGAAGGAAATACGGGGCTTCCCGGCGCAACCGTAACTGCGTTACACACACCAACCGGTACTAAGTATTCTACTACCACCAGAAAGGACGGTCGCTACAATTTACCGAATCTTCGCGTTGGAGGGCCGTATACAATTTCAGTAACTTATGTGGGCTATAAAACTGAGGTGCAAGACAGCATTACCCTTGCAGTTGGCCAGGATTATACAGGAGATTTTTCATTAAAGCCTGCATCAACGCAGTTATCAGAGGTAGTGGTTACCGGAACTGCACAAAGTAAAATTTTTAATAACAGCCGCACCGGAAGCCAGGAAATTATTACGCGTACGCAGATTCAACAATTACCGACGATTAACAGGTCAATTTCCGATTTTACGAAACTGGAGCCTACTTCCAATGGTTTAAGCTTTAGTGGTGCAAGTTCTTCCTTTAATAATATTACGGTTGATGGATCAGATTTTAATAACTCTTTTGGGCTTTCCGGCACACTTGGGGGGCAGGCCAATGCACAGCCAATTGCGCTGGATGCAATAGACCAAATTCAGGTAAACGTTTCTCCGTATGATGTACGCCAGGGAGGCTTTACAGGAGCAGGAGTAAATACAGTTACACGATCAGGAACTAACAAATTCAGAGGCACAGTATATGATTATATAAAAGGCCCTGGCATTCAAGGTTATAATGTAGAAAATAATAAGATCGCTAAAACGCCATTCACCTTTAATACTTTGGGCGGTAGCCTCGGTGGTGCAATTGTTAAAAACAAATTATTCTTTTTCATCAACGCTGAAGAAGATTTACAAAGCGCGCCGGCAACTAGTGTGGTTGCCTCGAGTTCCACTTTATCGCCCGTAGCGGGTATTGTTTCGCAGGCAAATGCTGATTCTCTAAATGCCCTCGGGGCGAGTCTTAAGAGCAAGTATAATTATGATCCGGGAACATTCCAGGGATATTCATTTAAAACAAATAGTTATAAAATTAATGCGCGTATAGATTGGAACATCAATTCCAAAAACGTATTAAGCCTTAAATACAATTACCTCAAATCATACGCTGATCAGTTTCCCAGCACCAGCCGCCCCGGAAGTGGCCAGGTTACTGGTGGACAACCGGGAACATTTGCAATGCCTTTTTATGGTGCAGGTTACCGGATTAATAACAACCTTAAAATATACCTTGCTGAATTGAATACCAGGCTCGGTAATAATGCCTCCAATAAATTCCAGGTCGGGTATACACAAGAACGGGATTATAGGAGCCCGCAATCTTCATCTGATACTTTCCCGCATGTTGACATCTTGAATAGTGGAAACATCTACACTGCATTTGGCTATGAAATGTATACTTATAACAATAAGCTAAACATGGATTCTTATCAATTGAACGACATTTTTAGTTTCTTTAAAGGTGCACATGAAATAACTATAGGTACTCAAAATAGTTACAAAAAATATCAAAACGCTTTTGCGCCAGGTTATAATGGCGTTTACCAGTTTAGCAGCTTAGATGCATTTAATTCGGGAGCACCGGCCGCAACTTATTTTCAACAGTATTCAACATTGAAAGGTGGCGCATTTCCTTTTGCATATGCCGGGGCCACAAATGTTAGTCTTTTTGCGCAAGATAAATGGCGCGTTACCAATACTTTCACGCTCACTTACGGCATTCGTTTTGATTACACAACTTATCAAAATAAATTTACCGACAACCCTAGTTTTGATGCCCTTACTTTTTTAAACGGGGCTAAATATAATGTTGGAACAGCGCCAAACGGATTCGTGGTTTTTTCTCCGCGCGCCGGCTTCAACTGGGATATAAAAGGCGATCGAACATGGCAGCTTAGAGGTGGAGCAGGTGTGTTTGAAGGAGCACCTCCATTTGTATGGATAGAAAACCAGGCGGCAAATAATGGCGTTCAATTTGGCTCCTTTACAGAAAAGAATGTACCCTTTTTCGCATCACCTACCCAAGGCCTTGCTTATTATCTAAATGCTACAAACCAAAGTCAAACTTCAACACCAACGGGCTATTCAGTAAATGTAATTGATAAGAGTTTTAAATATCCAACTAAGTTAAGAAGCAGCCTTGGCCTTGATAAAAGATTTACAGGAGACTGGATCATTACCGGAGAATTTACTTATTCAAAAGACATTAATGCAACTTACATGTCCAACGTGAACCTGAACGAGGCCAATGGATTTGCAATTGCCAACGGACCAGACAATCGCACGAGATTCAATACAACTGCAACGGCTACCAGCGGTACTAATTCCAGCAATAAATATTATAATGGAACAACATTAGCCAATCCAAACTTATCTAATGCGATCTTATTATCTAACACAAATAAAGGCTGGGCTTACACAGCAACTTTCAGAGTTCAAAAAAGTTTCCGTCACTTATTTTTAAGTGCGGCGTATACGCATAGCGATGTAAAAACCACTATGGAAAATGGTAGTACTGCAAGCTCGTTATGGTCTGCAAGGCCTGTTAGCAACACAGATCCAAACGCTGCAATTCTTGCAAGGCCCACATGGTACCAGCCTGACAGGGTTATTGCCTTCGGAAATTATCACATAGAATACAGCAAGCACTTTGCTACTTCTTTCGGTTTCATTTACGAAGCGGCACCTTCCGGCGTTACTTCTTTTGTATATAATGGTGACCTAAACGGAGATGGTAATACAGGAAATGATCTTATGTATATACCAAGAAACGCCAGTGAGATTAATTTAATTAATGTAGGTTCTTATAATACCACAACCCAATCTGGCATTACTACAGGCACTTCAGCAGACCCAAGAACAGCAGCGCAAATATGGACACAAGTAAACAATTTCATTAACCAGGATCATTATCTGGCAAAGCATCGTGGCGAATATGCCCAGGCTAATTCAGCAGTGTATCCTTTTTTCAAAAGACTTGACCTTAATGTAACCCAGGACATTTATTTCTTTACAAAAACAAAATTGGATAAAGACAAGCATACGTTGCGTTTAACAATGGACTTAATCAACGCAGGAAATCTTCTTAATAAGAATTGGGGAATTTTAAAAACTCCAACAATTACCAACTTCCTGAAATTTGAGGGAATTGCGGCCGATGGCAAAACGCCTTTATTCTCCGTTCCTTATGCAGATGCAACAAACCAGGTGCCGCTGGTAAACAGTTTTGCTGATAACACCAGCATTCTTTCAAGATGGCAAATGCAGTTGGGAATCAGGTATTTATTTAATTAATAATAAGCGGTTAAAAATCATAAACCAAACAGGTTATTTCTAAAAAAATTATTATGAAAAGATATATTTTATTCGTTCTTATTTTAACAGGTGCCGCAGCGTGTGTCAAAAAAGATGTGCTGCCTGCGTATACGCCGCCTATAGCAACCAATTTTTCAGTTACCTCGTTAAAACATACGCAAGACACCGTGAATGTTGGTGATACCGTTTATG
>JBDTKB010000181.1:0-2766 GCA_039935555.1 Ginsengibacter sp.
CCAATGCAAATTTTATAAAAGGAGCTGCTCCTTCAAATTTCAGCGCAGTGTCATTAACGCCCCATCGAAGTTTTATTAATTGTGTTTGACCGCCAATAGTATTCGCGCTTCCATGAAGAATATGAGAGGTGGTAACTCCGCCGCTTAATTGCCTGTAAATATTGATGTCATCGGGATTGAGATTGTCTCCAATCCTCACTTCAGAAGTTACAGATTGACCGGCTTCATTTATTGAAACTGTCGCGATATGCGAATGTTCATCTATAATTCCCGGCGTTAATTGCTTTCCTGTGCCATCAATAATTGTGGCGTTAGCCATGCTTAAATTTTTTCCGATAGCCGCAATTTTTCCATGCTGAACTAACACATCGGTGTTTTGTAAAATCCCATCTTTTTCACTCGTCCAAACGGTTGCATTTTTTATGAGCAGGATCTGTTCTTGCGGCATGTTTTCCCATCCGTAAGCACCAAAAGGGTAGGTAATTTTCCCTACATAATTAATTGGCTTTTTCTTTACAATATCTTCTTTTATTGCATTTTCTTTTATCAGCTTAGCAGTCCAGTAAACCATATTTCCCGAAGTATCCACGCCGTTTCCTGTCCAGGCGTCTTTAGTAACTACCCCGCTTAATCGTATCAACGGCCCGCTAAGATTAGGTCCTGTAAGTGCCTCTTTTTTAGCTGCCTTAATATTTTGTCTTTGCGGGTTTTGCGGGAGCTGATCATCCGGTGTTTTATTTGAAGTTAGTATCGAATCGGTTTTTTGCTTATTTATTTCTGCCGGATTTGTTTTAGTAACGGAGGAGTCTTTTGCAGTAACATTTTCCTTTTTTTCTGTTACATTTTTCTTTGGCTGGTTAATTGGCGAGAAATTTATGTTCACCAGTTTGCCGTCGAAAGAAAATTTTGTTGCGAGTGTATCTGTACCAATAACGGCCGCAGCCTTTGCAGATTTAACATCAAGAGTGTACGTAGTTGCACTGCCATTATTTGAAGAAATTTCAAGTCTGTAAGTGGCAGAAATTTTATTCCACTCATCTTCATTTACTTCATACTTTTTGCCTTGTATCCAGTTTTCAATTATTACCGTTTTGTCTTGAAAAACAGGACCGTTAGTAATGATAAAATTTGCGAGCTTACCAGTTTCTAAACTTCCCACTTCATTATAAACATTTAAAATAGTTGCCGGATTTTTAGTAAGCGCTTCTAACGCTATTTTTTCTGAAAGGCCCGCATTTATTGATTTACGGAGATTTGTAAAAAATGTTTTCGCATCTTTCAACCCATTTTCTGTAAAACAAAAGGTAATGTTGGCTTTCTCAAATGCAGCCGGATTGGTTGGTGCAAGTTCCCAGTTTTCCATGTCTGCCAGGGAAACATAACGGGCATCGTTAGGGTCTTCTACATCCATGGCTTCCGGGAAATTCAGGGGCAAAATAAAAGTTGCTTTTGTAGCCGCGATTTCTTTTATTCTCTGGTACTCATTGCCGCCTGCCTTCAAGATATATTTTACTCCAAATTCATTTCCTATCCGGTTTGCCCGCAAACAATTCCATTTATCATTTGCTTCAAAAACCTGTGGCAGTTCCTGGTAACTATTCCATGCCTGCAGACTTATATTTTTCCCTTCATCATCCGGCTTGCTTTTATACCATTCAGCATCGTAATAAGTTTGCCTTAGCAAAGCAATAACGCCCATTAATGATGATGGGTAACTTTGGGTTGAAGTTCCTTTGCTAAATGAATATTGCGCCGAAGCCTTTTCTTTAAGCATCACCAAATTATCTGCGTCATTTGCCAGCGTCACCAAAGTGCCGGTGCCACGTGCAATTCCATCTTGCAGATGAGTAAGTTCGATGCCAAAACCAGCATCCCGAAAAGGTTTGGCGTCTTTATCATTTACACTGAAAAGCTCAGATGCATTTACTTCTGGCTTTATAGCCTCGTTCCATCCGAACGCACCTTTTGTGTTAGAAGTAAATTGATAAGGCGCATTTCGACTGCGTTGTAAAGAACTTTTTTCCGGAGCTGCAATACCATAACTGCTATACAAATCAATAAAAGAAGGATACAAATATTTTCCCTTGCAGTCTATTATTATAAAATCTTTTGGAATGGTAATATTATTGCCAACTGCCACTATTTTTTTGTTGCGTATCAGCAGCGTTGCGTGGGTAAGTTGATTATATGGATCTTTTATAATTGTTGCATCAACAAAAGCATACGCGTCTTCAGTGGGATTGGCTATGCCGTTTACTGGAAACGTTACCTGTGCCTGCGTTTGTTTTAGTAATAAAAAGTTGGCAGCGAAAAATAAAAGTACGTGGTAAAAAAGTTTACGTTTTCTCATTGAGTTAAATTTATCAGGATTGAAGATATAGATAACTTAAATTCCTATATTCATTTTTTTCTAAAAAGTTAATAAAATGAACATCGCACAATATATTGATCACACTATTCTAAAACCAACTACATTATTATACGATATAGAGAAAGTTTGTTCAGAAGCTTTAGAATACCAGTTTGCCGCTGTTTGTGTTCCACCATTATTTGTAAAGAAGGCAAAAGAATTGGTTGTTAATCCTTCTATAAAAATTGCAACTGTTATAGGGTTTCCCTTTGGATATAATGCCATTGAAGCAAAAGTTGCTGAGATTATTTTGGCAATGGTTGATGGCGCGGATGAACTCGATATGGTGGTCAATATTTCTGCAATAAAAAATAATGATTGGAATTTTATTGCCAACGAAATCAATACAATTCTTC
>JBDTKB010000182.1:0-3964 GCA_039935555.1 Ginsengibacter sp.
ATAAGAACCAAATTGATACCGTTAAAACGTTTATTGAAAGTTTGCCTTATGCAGTAAACGTGGAATACATCACCCGTGAAAAAGCACTGGAAAAATATAATAAAGACAATGACACGCTTTGGAAAAAACTAGCCATTAGTAATCCTCTTCCGGAAAGTATTGACTTTTTTGTAAAGGCAAATTATGTAGATAAGGACAGTCTTGCGAAGCTGGAAAGTTACCTGCTTACAAATTATCCTACAACCATTTCAGAATTTCAAACACCTAAAGAAACTGTTGCCGGTGTGAGCCAGTTTGTAAAAACAACGACGCTTGTTTTATTGGTGGTCGCCATAATATTGTCTTTACTTGTTATTGTTTCCATTGACAATACAATAAGGCTTGCTATGTACAGTAATCGATTTCTAATTAAAACAATGCAGATGGTTGGCGCTACACGATGGTTTATTTCGAAACCGCTGGATGGACGGGCTATTGTGAACGGCCTCATCGCTTCGGGCATCGCCATTGGTTTGATGATCGGATTTATAGGCCTTTCTGAAAAATTTATCCCATACCTGAAGGTGCTTCACGATACAACAAATATGCTGATGATATTTGCCGGAATCATCATCCTTGGATTGTTCATAACCTTGTTCAGCACCCACAGATCAGTATTAAAATATTTGAAAATGAAGCTTGATGATTTGTATTAATCACTCTCCTATTAGTTTATATGAATTATTATTGCAAAATTTATAATTACAATGAAAGAACAACCATCAAAAAAGATAACAACTCCGATAATTAAAAGCGCACCAGTGCAAACTGCATCTCCCGAAAGCGTTTTATTTACAAAAGAAAATTTTAAGTGGATGATCATCGGGGCATTAATAATGGCTCTGGGATTTTTTTTAATGGCTGGCGGCAAAAGCCCTGACCCTAATGTATTCAATGATAAAGATGTTTACAGTCCTGTACGAATAACCATTGCTCCAATTCTTATTGTTGCAGGGTTGCTTGTTGAGATTTTTGCGATCATTAAAAAGCCAAAATAAACGATCTAAAATAGTACTGAGGGACGATTCTCATCGCATTTTCCAGTTATTTTATTTTCCTCTTCAACCTAAAAAAAATGAACGTAGTTCAATCTGTCCTGATTGGTATAGTAGAGGGAATAACTGAGTTTATTCCAATCTCTTCCACGGGCCACATGATTATCGCTGAAAAATTATTACACATCGAAAACGATCCATTTAATTCAGTTTTTACCGTAGCAATTCAATTAGGCGCCATATTATCTGTCGTGGTTTTATATTGGAAAAAATTTTTTGATTTTTCCCGTTGGCAATTTTATGTTAAGCTTATTGTTGCCGTTATACCCGCTCTTATACTGGGCTTTTTATTTGCCAATAAAATTGATGCGTTATTGGAAAGCTCGCTAACTGTAGCTATCAGCATTTTAGTTGGTGGTGTTGTTTTACTTTTTATTGATAAAGCTTTTCAATACCCGGTGATTCATGATGAACAACATATATCGTATACAAAAGCTTTTATAATTGGTATTTGGCAATGTATTGCTATGATCCCCGGCGTCAGCAGAAGCGCTGCTTCCATTATCGGTGGAATGCAGCAAAAACTTACGCGAAGCGCCGCTGCAGAATTTTCCTTCTTTTTAGCAGTGCCTACTATGTTGGCTGCTACTGTTTATAAAATGTATAAATACGTCCACGAGTTTGGAGGCTTTACTTCGGAGCAGATAAAAGTACTTACCGTTGGAAATGTCGTGGCTTTTGTAGTTGCACTTTTCGCCATTAAGTTTTTCATTACCATGCTTAAAAAATATGGATTTAGATTTTGGGGATTCTATAGAGTTGTTGTAGGTATTGCCTTGCTGATAATGCTCTATACAGGATTTTTAAAATACTAACAACGTACTTACGATGTTTGATTATTAAATTTCATTTGCTTCAGCTTCCAAACAAATTTTCATAATTTGAGCAATCATTTATGTAAACATGCAAACTGCTTCCAAAAAAGTTATCAATGGATGGGCAATGTACGATTGGGCCAATTCCGTTTATAGCCTTGTAATTACTTCATCTATTTTTCCGGCATATTTTGAGGCGGTTACATCAGGCAAAAAAATAGCATTTCTTGGAAGAAATTTTAAAGAGCCCACGGCGTTATACGATTATGCAGTTGCGGTTTCATTTATGGCCGTTGCCCTTATTTCACCGTTTTTGTCTTCGATAGCGGATGCGTTTGGTAACAAAAAAAAATTCATGCAGTTTTTTTGCTATATGGGTGCTTTAAGTTGCTGCGCCATGTATTGGTTTGAGCCGGATAATCCTCAACTTGGCATCGTACTTTTTATTTTGGCGTCAATAGGTTTTGGGGCAAGTATTGTTTATTATAACGCTTACCTGCCGGAAATTTCTTCCGTTGAAGACCAGGACAGAGTTAGCGCTAAAGGCTTTGCACTGGGTTATATCGGCAGCGTTCTTTTATTGATTATTTGTTTAGTGATGGTTTCAAAGCCTGCTTTATTTGGCATTCCCAATGCAACAAAAGCGTCTCAGATTTCTTTTTTGCTGACGGGAATTTGGTGGATGGGATTTGCGCAAATTACGTTTGCAGTTCTGCCGAAGGGAGTCGCAAACCCAATTTCTAAAAGCCATAATGCATTTACAAAGGGTTATGCGGAATTAAGAAATGTGTGGAATGAATTAAAACATCAAACTACTTTAAAGCGCTTTTTGTTGGCGTTCTTTTTTTTAGGAATGGGTGTGGAAACGGTAATGTATTCTGCGGCTTTGTTTGCCAAGCAACAAATTTTTCCTAATACGGGCGATAAAGAAACTGATGCTTCAAATGGCGGAAAACTAATTCTCACGATATTAATTATACAAATTGTTGCCATTGGAGGATCTTATTTGTTTTCGTTTTTTTCCAAAAAATTCGGCAATTTACAAGTGTTATTATTCGGTGTATTAATTTGGGCAGGCATTTGTGCGTGGGCATTTTTTGTTTACACCCAATTCGAGTTTTATCTCTTGGCAGGTACGGTTGGCCTTGTAATGGGAGGAATACAATCCCTCTCCAGGTCTACGTATTCCAAACTGATGCCGCCTACAAAAGACACGGCTTCCTATTTTAGTTTTTATGATGTGTGCGATAAAGTAAGTACCGTAATTGGAATGACAACATTTGGGCTGGTAACAGAACGGCTTGGTGGAATGAGAAATGCTGTTTTATTTTTAATGACGTATTTTATCATTTCATTTTTCATTTTTTTATATGCATTGGTAAAAAAACCGAAGTTGCAGGTAGTTGTATAATTATGAAACTTTACTCAATCAATACGGGGTTTTTTAGGTTAGATGGTGGCGCAATGTTTGGTGTTGTTCCAAAAAGCATGTGGACAAAACTAAATCCATCAGACGAAAATAATATGTGCAACTGGGCTATGCGCTGTCTGCTTATTGAAGACGGCAATCGCCTCATTCTTGTTGATAATGGCATGGGAACAAAACAGGACGCAAAATTTTTTGGATATTATTTCTTAAATGGTGATGATACGCTGGAAAAATCTTTATCAAAAAACGGCTTTGGTAAAGATGATATTACTGATGTGTTTTTAACCCATCTTCATTTTGATCATTGTGGGGGCTCTATTGAAAGATCAGGAGATAAGCTTGTGGTAGCATTTAAAAATGCCACTTATTGGAGTAATGAAAAGCACTGGGAGTGGGCTACAAATCCCAATGATCGCGAGAAAGCGAGCTTTTTAAAAGAAAATATTTTACCAATAAAAGAAAGCGGTCAATTAAAATTTATTGATACAAGAGATGGAATTAATTTCAGCGCTGTTATGAAAATTCGTTTTGTAAGCGGCCATACAGAATCGATGATGTTGCCACAAATTCAGTATAAAGACAAAACAATTATTTACATGGCAGACTTGCTGCCTTCGGTGGCTCAC
>JBDTKB010000183.1:0-17502 GCA_039935555.1 Ginsengibacter sp.
TTTTGTGAAAAACGATTTTATGGCGCCTTTTGCATCGGGCTCAGGTGATTATAATGTTATGATCATTGTGCCATGCAGCATGGGCACGCTTGGCCGCATTGCTTCGGGTATTTCCGGCGACCTGATCTCCAGGGCTGCTGATGTTGTTTTAAAAGAACGCCGTAAACTTATTTGCGTTGTTAGGGAAACTCCTTATAGTCTTATTCATATTCGCAATATGGAAACGATCACTATGGCAGGTGGCATAATTTGCCCGGCTACTCCTTCATTTTATAGCCGGCCAACAACTATTGAAGAAGTTGCTTCTACCGTAGTTGACAGGGTGCTGGACCTGGCAGGTTTAAAAATAAATACTTTCCGTTGGGGCAAATAAAAACGCCTTTTTTCCAAGGCGCTCTAAAATAAATTAAATGGAAAAATATATTATCTAAGATCTACCACTTCTACTTTAGGGTAATCTTTAGTATTAAAGACGAACAAATTCTGTGGCAGATTAATATTTGGTTTCAGGCTTGTAATAGTATAAGTGTACCTGTCTCCTGTCTTTTGATAAATTTTGGTACTGATTATTGACCTGGAATTTTTATCAATATCAACAATCACTTTAAAGAACGGCTTTGTTTTATCAACAGGTGTTAGTTCAATTTCCTGTATAGTTTTAGCGCCTTTTTTTGATTCGCTATTTAGCTTGTACAAAAAATCCTTATCGTAAAAATTAGTAAACATTTTCTGGGGAGTAATTGAACTAGTAGAAGCATCGGTCTTAGTTATCTGTACCTCATTTGCGGATTTATCTAAAGTCCATATAGTATTACCATCACTATAAATCTCCTGGCCTGAAACACTTATACGGTACTCGGGACCTTTCATTTTTACAACACCGGCCTTTGTTCCCAAAACTTTGCCTGAGGAATTCTCTATTTTAAGGGTGAAATTGGCTATAACAGAATTATATGTCTTAAATTTTGCACTAACATCATCCAGAATTTTTTTGGCATCAGGATCACTTTTTCCTAAGGAAGAAGATTGTGAAAATGAATTAAATCCCGCAAATAAGAATACAACAAATAGTATGTTTTTAATCATCATGTATATTTTAAAAAAATTTAAGAGTGACAAATATACGCTATAGACATTGGTTAGGATGGCGAGGTTTAATTATAGCAAATTGTTAACGGCACATAAAATGCCGAAAAGCAGGGATTGTAGGTTAAATTTGTTTGAAAGAATTATTTATAAAATGATTGAAAGCAACAAATGGTTGCAGTTCATATTGATAAAAGTAACTATTAAAGATTAAAGAAAATTCGCCAGGTAATTTTATTAGCTGCTCATTTCATTTTGCAGTTTTACGGGTTCAGTCAACTTACTTCTTTCACTGAATTCCTTCGCTGCTTTGATAAACCCTACAAAAATCGGCTGGGGCTTTTCTACCGTACTTTTTAATTCCGGGTGATATTGAACACCTATAAAAAACGGATGATTATTAAGTTCCAGAATTTCAACCAGGCCGGTTTGCAAATTAATTCCACTAGCCATCATTCCTGCATTTTCAAAGCGGGCAAGGTATTTATTATTAAACTCCCAGCGATGACGATGCCGCTCATTAATAGAAGATTCGCCATATATATCGTGGGCCAAAGTATTTTCTTTAATACTGCAAGGGAAGGAACCTAAGCGCATGGTGCCGCCTTTCATGGTAATTTTCTTTTGCTCTTCCATCATATCAATTACAGGATTTGCCGTATCAGGCTGCATTTCTGTAGAATCTGCATCGCATATGCCGAGTACGTTTCTGGCAAATTCAATAGCAGCCATTTGCATTCCTAAACAAATTCCAAAAAAGGGCAGCTTATTTTCGCGGGCATATTTCACGGCCACAATCTTTCCTTCCACACCTCTAAATCCAAAACCCGGTGCAACGAGTAGGCCATCAAGACCAGTCAATTTTTCGGTAACATTTTCTTCCGTTATGTATTCGCTATGAACATTTACTACCTGCACTTTACAATCATTCATGGCACCTGCATGAATGAAAGATTCCAGTATAGACTTATAAGCATCCTGCAATTCAATATATTTTCCAATAAGTCCGATTGTAACCTTATATCGTGGATGCCTTAATTTATCAAGGAAACCTTTCCACTTGGTAAGATCAGGTTCATTGAAATTAGTAATGTTTAATTTTTGCAAAACAATCAAATCCAATTTTTCCCGTAACATGAGAATCGGAACCTCATAAATAGTGGATGCATCGGCAGCTTCGATAACAGCATTTTCTTTTACATTGCAAAACAGTGCAATTTTTCGTTTGAGGTCATCGCCCAATGGACGTTCTGTTCTGCATACTAATATATCAGGATGCACCCCATTCTCGCTCATTAATTTTACACTATGTTGAGTAGGTTTCGTCTTTAATTCTTTGGCAGCTTTCAGGTAAGGTATCAGCGTTAAATGAACGATTATACAATCTTCATCTGGCATTTCCCATTGCAACTGGCGAACCGCTTCAATAAAAGGAAGACTTTCAATATCACCAACCGTTCCTCCAATTTCAGTTATTATAATATCAAATTCTTTCTTTTCTCCCAACAAGCGCATTCTGCGTTTAATCTCATCCGTTATATGGGGTACCACCTGTACTGTTTTACCAAGATAATCCCCTTCCCTTTCCTTATTTATCACAGTTTGATATATGCGCCCTGTGGTTACATTGTTGGCTTGTGAAGTATAAATATTTAAAAAACGCTCGTAATGTCCAAGATCAAGATCAGTCTCGGCACCATCTTCTGTTACAAAACACTCTCCATGTTCATAAGGATTTAGTGTTCCGGGATCTACATTAATATAAGGGTCAAATTTTTGTATCGTCACCCTTAAGCCCCTAGCTTGTAAAAGTTTTGCAAGTGAGGCAGCAATGATGCCCTTTCCTAATGAAGATGTAACACCACCTGTAACAAAAATGTACTTGGCCATTATTTTAGCTTTTGTTTTACAAAATAAAATGCCATTCAAAACAACGGGCTTATTTAACTAATGCTGTTTGAACGACTAAAAATTGACCAGCGGAATGAAATGGAAATTGAAAAATCCGTGAGGTCATGCAAACATACATCTAAAATTTGTTGGCAAAAAGTAAACATTACAATTTGTGGAAAAAAACTGTGAAACTCCGAAACGTCCTTATCAGAAGCGTCCCGCGCTCGTTTTTGAAACAACGGCTTAAAAAACTAATAGTAATTTTTGGCTGATAAGTAATGCCTAACGTAGTCTTGCACGCCTTCCTCCAACGAATAAAAAGCTTCATTATACCCCGCATCTTTGATCTTTTGCATTTCGGCCTGGGTATAATATTGATAAGTATTGCGTATATCCTCAGGCATATCAATGTATTCAATTTTCGTTTCAAGATCCATTCCGGAAAAAGTAGCTTTTACCAAATCGTTAAAACTCCTCGCGTTGCCGGTACCGACGTTATAAATTCCGGAGATGAAAGTTTTTGGATCTTTTCGCCAACATTCTAAAAACCAAAAGCATATTTTCAAAACATCTTTTACATAAATAAAATCCCTTAACTGCTCACCGTCTTTAAATTCCTTTTTATGAGATTTAAAAAGCTTTACAAATCCTTTTTCAATTATTTGGTTATAAGAATGAAAAATAACACTGGCCATTCTCCCCTTATGATATTCATTTGGCCCATATACATTAAAAAATTTTAAACCTGCCCAAGCAGAAGGATAATTTTTTTGTAAAAGAACCCATTTATCAAATTCATTTTTAGAAATCCCATAAGGATTTAAAGGCTTTAAATCTTCAATATTTTTTTCATCATCTTGATAACCTAATTCTCCCGCGCCATAAGTTGCCGCCGAAGACGCATATACCAGTGGAACTTTATTGGTAACGCAATACTGCCATATTTTTTTCGAATATGCTACATTCAAATGTTCATGAACAGCGTAATCAAATTCTGTTGTATCTGTTCTCGCTCCGATATGATAAATAAATCCAATTTCCTCTTTTTCGGCTTCCAGCCACTCAAAGAACAATTCTCTTTCAATTTTTTGTAAATAATTTTTTCCTGCAAGGTTTGCAATTTTATCGGCGCGCGAAAAGTCATCTACCAGAATTAGATTATTAAACCCCGCCTTATTCAAAAAGGCCACAAGGCAGCTTCCAATAAAACCGGCGGCCCCGGTTACAACGATATTTTTTTCGAGATTCATTTATTCGGGTATGTAATTCTTAAAGTAGTTTCCAATTGCATTGTCATAATGTTCAGACCACTCGTTTATATTCCCCCAATTTTCACCATTTATTTTTAAATCGCGGGCGGTAACTTCTCCTAATTTTTCATATGGAATATTCAACAATTTTTCAAAAACATCAACATCATTTGGTTTTACGGAAACTACTACTCTTCCCTGCGCTTCGCCAAACCAAAATGCATCCTTGCGGATTTGAGCAGATTTTTGTTCTGCGTTAAAACCAAGCAACCCTGTGAAAGCGCTTTCGGCAAGTGTTACAAAAAGGCCACCTTCACTTATATCGTGACATGATTGAATAATTTTTTTACTGATCAATGAACTAACGGCTTCGTGTAGTCGAAATTCTTCATCAAGATTAAAATAGGGTGCAGGAGAAAATTCGACATCACAAATTTTATGGAGATATTCAGAACAGCCAACATCATTTTGAACCTTTCCCAAAAGGTAAATAATGTCACCCTCATTCTTAAATCCAAGGGTCATTTTGTTTTCAACATTTTCTAAAAGGCCAACCATGCCAATTGTAGGAGTTGGATAAACCGGGCCTGAAGGCGACTGGTTATAAAAACTGACGTTGCCGCCTGTTACAGGTGTATTAAATTTATTGCAAGCGTCCGTCATCCCCTTTATACTTTCAACAAATTGATAATAAACTTCAGGATCATAAGGGTTTCCATAATTTAGGCAATTGGTTACGCCCAAAGGTTCTCCTCCACTGCATACAATATTCCTGGCAGCTTCACTTACTGCAATCATGCAACCCACATAAGGATTTGAAAAAACGTAACGGCTGTTACAATCTGTCGTAAGTGCCAAAGCCTTTACGGTGTTTTTTATTCCCACAATAGAAGCGTCTGAAGGCCCATTCGTATTTAAATTGCCCGTACCTACCATGCTATCGTATTGCTCATATACCCATTTTTTAGAAGCGATATTTGGCAGCACAATTATTTTTTCTGCTATTGATTTTAAATCACCTGGTTCGGGAATTTTATCTAAATTAAAATTTTTAATTTTTTCCAAATAGGCAGGCGCTTTAAATTCTCTTTCGTATACTGGCGCTCCGCCACCAAGTACAAGGCTTTCGGCTGGTAATTCAGCTTCAAGCAAATCGTTCATATAAAAACGCAATGTTTCGCTATCGGTTACTTCTCCGATTTGCGAACATGGTAAATCCCATTTTTCAAAAATGCTGATCACTTCTTTCTCCCTTCCCTTTATAACGGTTAAAAGCATCCGTTCCTGGCTTTCGCTTAAAAGTAATTCCCAAGCTTTCATATTTTTTTGCCTCGTTGGAACTTTTTCTAAATGAATATCCATGCCAACACCTCCCTTTGCACTTGTTTCAGCCGTAGAGCAAATTATTCCCGCAGCCCCCATATCCTGCATACCAACAACAGCGCCGGTGGCAATTACTTCAAGGCAGGCCTCTAACAATTTTTTTTCCTGGAAGGGATCGCCTACCTGCACGGCGGGAAGATCTTCCGCACTATTTTCTGTAATATCTGCAGAAGCAAAAGCAGCTCCTCCCATTCCATCTTTACCCGTGGCACTTCCGGCAATAAAAACCGGGTTTCCATTTCCTGTCGCGGTAGCACTAACGGTTTCGCCTAGCCGAACGATGCCGGCACTCATCGCATTTACCAGCGGATTCGTGTGATAACAATCTTCAAAGTAAATTTCGCCCCCGACAGTGGGTACCCCAAAGCAATTTCCATAATGGCCGATACCATGAACAACTCCACTTAATAAATGCCTTGTTTTCTCATTGGCCAGATCGCCGAACCGAAGGGAATTCAACGTAGCAATCGGACGTGCGCCCATTGTAAAAATATCGCGGTGAATGCCCCCGACACCTGTGGCAGCTCCCTGGAACGGTTCAATAGCTGAAGGGTGATTATGGCTTTCAATTTTAAACACTACTCCAAGCCCATCCCCAATATCCATCAGCCCTGCATTTTCATCGCCAGCCTTTACTAAAAGCTTCGAGCCTTCTCGAGGCAGGGTTTTAAGCCATTTTATCGAATTTTTATAACTACAATGTTCGCTCCACATAACAGAGTAAGCACTTAACTCAGTAAAATTAGGAGTTCGTCCAAGTATTTGAACTATTTTTTCAAACTCATCTTTTTTAAGACCAAGTTTTTCGGCAGTTTCAAATGTTATTTCCATAATTGTTTAGAAGCGCAAACTTACAATGTCCTAAACTTTATCTGGAAAAACTGGTGTAATTATTTTAACTAACTTCCCACATTAAAATATTAACTGATTGTTTTATTTACTCTTCACCGTGTACCTGGCATTATTTTGCTGGGCTATTACACGAGTTAAATTTTTTAAAGAATCAAGTCTAGACAAACGAATTTTAATAGCACTTTTTCTTGCGAGAGTTTTGATTGGTTTAATAAATGGTTACATCAATCTTTATTATTATAATATACTCACGGATACAGCCAATTTTCAAAACCAGGGAATAATTGAATATCATTTGCTGTTTCAAAACCCACAAGAATATTTTATAAATATTTTTCAAAGTAACCGGGCCAATAGTTACTCCGGTTTTTTAGAAAGTACCGGCTCATTTTGGAACGATACGAGGAGCAACCTGATCAATAAAATGCTTTCCATTTTTAATATTTTTAGCGGGACAAATTTTTTCATCAATACGTTGTTCTATAATTTTTTAGTTTTTTTTGGAACCGTAGCCTTTTATAAAGTGTTTATCAGAATTTTTCCAACTCACAAATATGTTTTAATCGTTATTATTTTCCTTTTGCCATCAGCTATTTATTTCAGCAGCGCCATTCACCGCGACGGGCTTATTTTCTTATCCATATCTATGATAATTTATCATCTATTTTTTTTGATGAAAACCAGGGTATTTGTATTTAAAAGAATTTTTTTATCCTTACTTTTTTTAGGGCTGATCCTGCTATTACGAAATTTTGTTTTTATAGCACTGGTGCCGGCTTTATTGGCCTGGATTGTTGCTGACAGAAAACCGAATCATGCATTTGTTATTTTCCTTAGTGTATACTTCTTTCTTGCTGTGTTATTTTTTGCAACCAGCTTTTTGCCTCCATCTATGAACTTACCCGCCCATGTATCCAGCCGACAACTGGATTTTATTAAAATAGCCAAATTAGGGTCCTCAGCCATTAACATTAATCCGTTATATCCAGGTTTCAGAAGCTTTCTCAATAATATTCCACAAGCGCTCAATCATACATTGATGCGGCCATATTTATCCGAACATCAAAATTTTTTTTACATTCCGGCAGGGTTAGAAATTTTATTATATGAAATACTATTCCTGTTTTTCATTTTTTTCAGGAAAAAGACCCCAATATTTCCACCAATTGTATACTTCTCACTTTTTTTTAGCCTTACAATGTTCCTGATAATAGGATATACTATTCCAATAGTTGGAGCAATAGCAAGATATAGAAGCATCTATTTCCCTTTTCTTTTAATTCCAATTGTCTGTTACACAGATTGGGAGAAAATCAAAAAGACCTTCACATTTAAATAATTATAATATTTCTGTTTTATCCACAGTTGTGTAAATTTTAACCACATTAATTAAATAATCTTTGTTTTTTTAAAGTTTAAAGCCTTTTTTTGTGGTCTAAATTTTAAAAAATGCAATCTTTAAGACTTAACGCACTTTATTCTTTACTTTCAAATTCGGGAACTGAGAACGCCCCGGTTTCAAAAAAAATTACTGCAATTTTTGGGGAAAATGTTTTTACACTGCAAAAAGCAAGGGAATTTCTAAGCGATGAAGCATATAAAAGTTTAAAATCTTCAACAAAAAGCCAGAGCAAAATTGATCGCAGGATGGGCGACCAAATCGCTTCCGGATTAAAAGCATGGGCTGAAACTAAAAATGTAACCCACTTTACGCATTGGTTTCAACCGTTAACGGGTGCAACAGCAGAAAAGCATGATTCATTTTTTACTTTAAAAAGTGACGGATCAGCTTTGGAAGAATTTGATGGCGCTGCGCTTATTCAGCAGGAACCCGATGCCTCTTCGTTTCCGAGTGGTGGAATAAGAACAACTTTCGAAGCGCGGGGATACACTGCATGGGATCCTTCTTCTCCTCCTTTTATAATTGAAATAGGGCAGGGGAAAACTTTATGTATTCCTACAATATTTGTTTCCTATACAGGTGAATCTCTTGATGCTAAAACTCCTTTATTAAAGGCATTGGTAGCTCTTGATAAAGCCGCAATTGATGTATGCCAGTATTTCGATAAAAATGTGACGGCTGTAACGCCCACACTTGGCTGGGAACAGGAATATTTTGTTGTTGACG
This sequence comes from Ginsengibacter sp., assembly GCA_039935555.1. GTDB lineage: Bacteria > Bacteroidota > Bacteroidia > Chitinophagales > Chitinophagaceae > Ginsengibacter. Next base: position 8,593 of record JBDTKB010000183.1, read on the forward strand.
CAGGTCTCGCAAATGCACGCCCGGATATTGTGATGACAGGCCGGACTGTTTTCGGACATGCACCCGCTAAAGGCCAGCAATTAGAAGATCATTATTTCGGTTCAATACCTGAGAGAATATATGCATTCATGAGAGATTATGAAGAAGAGGCTTATAAATTGGCTATTCCACTTAGAACAAGGCATAATGAAGTAGCGCCATCGCAGTTTGAGTGTGCACCAATATTTGAAGAAGTAAATCTCGCAGTTGACCACAATACATTATTAATGGATGTGATGACGCGTGTGGCAAAAACGCATAATCTTATGGTTTTACTTCACGAGAAACCTTTTGCAGGAATAAATGGAAGCGGTAAACACAATAACTGGAGCATGGCTACGAATACCGGGGTAAATCTTCTTGCTCCCGGCAAAACGCCAAAAACCAACCTGATGTTCTTAGCGTTCTTCGTTAATACAATTAAGGCTGTTCACGATCATGCTGATCTTTTGCGTGCTTCAATAGCATCTGAAGGAAACGATCATCGTCTTGGTGCAAATGAAGCTCCTCCAGCGATCATATCAATATTTATCGGGAAATATTTGACGGATGTTCTTAACCAGATTGAAAAAAGAGTAGGCGATAAATTTGATGAACAGGATGAAGCAATTTTAAAACTGGATATTCATAAAAGTATTCCGGAATTAATGCTGGATAATACAGACAGAAACCGTACTTCCCCCTTCGCTTTTACCGGAAACAAATTTGAATTCCGTGCTGTAGGTTCAGCCGCAAACTGCGCACAGCCGATGACAATTTTAAATACAATTTTGGGCGAAACTCTTGCCCAGTTTAAAGCAGATGTTGATGCACTTATTGATGGAGGTGAAAAGAAGGAAGTTGCTTTAATGCAGATTATTCAAAAATACATAGTAGAAAGTAAATCAATATTATTTGAAGGTGACGGATATAGCGAAGAATGGGAAAAGGAAGCCGAAAGAAGAGGTTTACCCAATGTAAAAACCACGCCTTTGGCCCTTGATGCTTTTGTAACTGATAAAGCAAAAAAATTATTTGCCAAACATAACATTTATACCCACGGCGAATTGGAAGCAAGGCATGAAATTATGCTTGAGAATTATGTAAAGAAGGTGCAGATTGAAGCAAGGGTAATCGGCGATCTCGCCTCAACTTATATTCTACCAGCAGCAATAAAGTATCAAAATGTGTTAATACAAAATATTCAGGGGCTTAAAAATATAGATATTCCAGAATCTGGTTACGCTAATCAAAAGCATATAGCAACCAATATTTCGGATCATATTTCAAACATTAGCTCAAGCGTTGAATCAATGATCCAGGCAAGAAAATCCGCCAATAAAATTGCTGATACGCGGGAAAAAGCAATCGCATATTGCGATACTGTAAAAGTACATTTTGATAAAATCCGTTATCATGTAGATAAACTGGAACTTATTGTGGATGATGAATATTGGGAATTACCTAAATATCGTGAGATGCTTTTTTTAAGATAAAAGAACTTTCATTTTTGATAAACCCTGCAGTAATGTGGGGTTTTTTTTTAGATAAATTAACGTAAAGGACGTTTACATGAAAAGGAAAAAATTTGGAATTTTATTTAGTTGATTGGTTAATTATTAAATCAATCGGAAGTGATCGTACATGCAACATGTATAAAAAAAGACCCGGCGATTGCCGGGTCTTTAAAGTTCATCTCAAGGTGAATATCTTTTTTATATTTTGGAAGTTTCGTGCGCATTTACGTCATTTCTAAAAACTACCACACCATCAAACACATCAACCAAAACCGGGTGCGTTTTATTAATTGTTCCGCTTAATATTTTTTTACTCAATTGATTAATAATTTGTTTTTGGATAAGCCTTTTTAATGGGCGGGCTCCAAATTGCGGATCGAATCCGTTTTCAGAAAGATAATCCAAAGCATATTCACTAAACTCGAGAATAACACCACTTTTTAATAGCTGATTTTTCAGATCATTCAATTGCATTCTCACAATTTCCCTGATCTCTTTTAGCATCAATGGCTGAAACATAATTACATCATCAATTCTATTTAAAAATTCAGGACGAATGGTTTGCTTCAACAACTCCATTACTTCTCGCCTGGTTTCTTCCACCACACTCTCTTTATTTTCTTCTGTAACATTTTCAAAATTTGCCTGTATGATGTGGCTACCCATGTTGCTGGTCATGATAATGATGGTATTCTTAAAATTAACGACTCTGCCTTTATTGTCCGTAAGTCTTCCATCATCAAGCACCTGCAACAAAATATTAAATACATCAGGATGCGCTTTCTCAATTTCGTCCAATAATATAACACTGTAAGGTTTGCGTCTAACCGCTTCAGTTAGTTGGCCACCTTCATCATATCCCACATATCCCGGAGGCGCTCCCACGAGCCTGCTCACTGAATGTTTTTCCTGGTACTCACTCATGTCTATACGCGTCATCATACTATCATCATCAAAAAGATATTCAGCAAGTGCCTTGGCAAGTTCTGTTTTACCAACACCTGTAGTTCCCAGGAAAATAAAAGAACCCAGCGGTTTTTTTGGATCATGAAGACCCGCGCTGCTCCTGCGTATAGCATCCGCAACTGCTTCAATAGCCTCTTCCTGGCCAATTACACGTTTATGCAATTCATCTTCAAGATTTAGCAATTTATCTTTCTCACTTTGCAACATCTTATTTACAGGAATGCCGGTTGCTTTTGCTACGCTTTCTGCAATATCTTCAGCATCTACTTCTTCCTTAAGCAATCTTTTTTCACTTATATCATCCAGTTGCAAAGTAAGATCTGCAATTACTTTTTCCTGGTCTTGTATTTTACCGTAACGTATTTCTGCAACCTTTCCATAATCTCCTTCGCGCTCTGCTTTTTCAGCAGCCATCTTCAATCGCTCAATTTCTGCTTTGGCGTTTTGAACTTTTTCAACAATTTCCTTTTCCTGTATCCACTTTGCTTTAAACGTATCCCGCTCAACAGAAAGATTCGAAATTTCAGTATTCAGATCTCTTAATTTTGCAACGTCCTTCTCTCTTTTAATCGCTTCTCTTTCAATTTCGAGCTGCCGGATGGCTCTTTCCAGTTTATCCAGTTCTTCCGGCATTGAGTTCATTTCAAGGCGAAGCTTTGCCGCGCTTTCATCGATAAGGTCAATCGCCTTATCGGGTAAAAAACGATCCGTCATATACCGGTGCGATAATTCTACTGCAGCAATAATTGCTTCATCTTTTATGCGCACATGATGATGTGTTTCATATTTATCTTTAATGCCCCTTAAAATTGAAATGGCATCTTCAACTGATGGTTCATCAATTAAAACTTTCTGAAATCTTCTTTCAAGCGCTTTATCTTTTTCAAAGAATTTTTGATATTCATTTAAAGTAGTTGCACCAATAGCACGAAGTTCTCCACGTGCCAAAGCAGGCTTTAAAATATTAGCTGCATCCATGGCTCCGTCGCCACCGCCGGCACCAACCAATGTATGAATTTCATCTATAAATAAAATAATTTCTCCATCACTATCTCCCACTTCTTTTATTACTGATTTTAAACGTTCTTCAAATTCGCCTTTATACTTTGCACCGGCGATCAGCAATCCCATATCCAAAGCAAAAATTATTTTTGACTTTAAATTTTCCGGTACATCGCCATTAACAATTCTATGAGCTAAACCTTCTGCGATTGCCGTTTTACCAACGCCAGGCTCGCCTACAAGTATGGGATTATTTTTTGTTCTTCTTGATAAAATATGAAGCGTTCTTCTTATTTCTTCATCTCTGCCAATAACAGGATCGAGCTTGTCGCTCCTCGCAAGTTCGTTCAGATTTTTACCGAATTTATTTAAGGCATTAAATTGTGTTTCTGAAGTTTGTGAAGAAACAGTTGAGCCTTTTTTTAATTCTTTGATTGCAGTAATTAAACTTTTTTCAGTAAGGCCAGCGTCTTTTAAAATTTTTGCGGCGTTATCATTACCCTGAACTATAGCCAACAATAAATGTTCAACACTTATAAATTCATCATTGAATGTTTTTAAAGTGTTGGCTGCCCGAAGCATTACGTTATTCAGATCCCTGCTTATCACCTGGGCTGGTTCGCCTTCACTCATCTTTGGCAGTTTGTTTAAACTTTCATCGATTTTACTTTCAACAAAATTTACATTAACGTTATTCTTCTTAAGTAAATAATCAACTGGGCTATCTTCATCAAGGAGCAACGCTTTAAGCATGTGCTCAACTTCTATATTGGGATTTTTTTCGTTAAAAGCCAATTGCTGAGCCTTTTGAAAAATCTCCTGCGATTTTATGGTTAAATTGTTAGGATTCATATATTAATTTCCTTTTTTTAATTGAAACTAAGGGAACAAAAACTACTCCAACAAAAATGAACGAAATTCTGTCCGAAAGACATGGCTATACCTGCCGCAAATGCAGTCTTAATACCACTTCCTGCTATTATTGCAGACTTAAAGACTAAATATAATAAGGAGGAAAAGACGTTTAAAATATTTATTGAGAATCAATATTCACTAATAATGGTAGTTAGAATTATTGTTTGAAGGGGAAATACTTGCCCGATTGTGAAAATCAATTTTTTTTGATAAACATTCTCTTCAATCGATTAAACTTGAATTAAAAAGTAGGATTAAAATCGTCAACGCTAATTCGCCTTTACAAGTACTAATTTGCTTCTATCAGATTTATCAACCTGGTTATAGAATTTAACTATTTCATTAAATTCGTTTGCAGGGAAACGGCCACGATCCTGTTGCAAAAAGCGATAGCAAATAATGCGGTCGTTCAGCAACTTTACTGTTGAAATATATTTACCAAATTTAGTCTGCATCGAAATGTCTTTCGGCATACTTTCCACCTCATACCCTGCGGGTATTTTTATCTCAATAGAATCAATATAAGTGTAGGGTTCTTTTATAAGAAAATCATTTTTCCTTAAAGTATCGGGTAGAAGTTTTTCAATTTTGCCACTGAAAATACCCGGAGAAATAAAAAGTCGTTTACCGGTTATGATCGCATAATTGCTTAACTGGATTTTAAGATATTCATCCATAGACGGAATAGTCCCTTTATGCTCGGAATATTCATTCTTAACTACTTCATAAGTTGGAAGATTAAACATTTGGTTTAAATATTTTCCTCTATCCTCGGTTGAAATATCGTGCAAAAGAGCATGTGGAAAATCTTGTTCTTCACCAGTGTATTTATTAAAAATTTCCGCGCTTAAATTGCCTTCATCATCTGTTACTGCCGTTACTTTTCTAACGCGCATATTATCCAATGCATTATATATCGGTGTATGCACTACGTGAGCACCAGTTTCATCTATCAGCAATGCATTTCTGTTACCCGTAAAAGAACCCATATAACCGGGCGAAACAGTTTGACTTGTACACTCAAGCCATATAGTATCCTTGCCAAGCGGCACGCATGATATTACGTGGTTAGACTGTGAAAAAGAAAAATCGGTAATGAAGGGCGGCGGAGAATTACCGCCAAAGATTTCAACATACTTTCCCGTAATTCCTGCTTCTTTTAACAGCGCAATCATGAAATTTGAAAGCGCTTTGCAATCTCCATATTTTTTTTCTGCAACATAAGAGGCTTCAAAAGGTTGCCATCCGCCGATGCCTAGTTGGATACTTATATAACGCGTATTTTTTTGAAGATAGTCATAGAGTAAATAAATTTTCTCCCTGGTATCCTTAATATTATCAGTAAGCTCATGAACTTTTCTTTTTACATCATCCGGTAATATATCTCTTCCTTTGATCAACTGATAAATAAACTTACCATATCCTTCCCAGGTAGACATATCACCTTGAAAACCTTGCACCTCAAATTTAGACGGCGCAAAAAATATCGTCGGTGCCATCTCGGCAAATGAAGGTGAAGAAACTTCGTATTTTTTTGCAGGAATATTTACCGCCTGCCAGGTATAAATTTTTACATCGCCTTTTTGCGTTATTGCAGGTTCTCCATTAAAGTTTAAAGCTTTATAGCGTACTAAATAATCCGATGGAGCAATGATGGTAAACTTGCTACTTTGAACTGACATCAAAGGATAATTCTGCGGCATCCAAACCGGAAAACCTTGTGTGCCGCTTACATCATCTTCTTCCTCGTACTCAACTGTATAAGGATAATCCGACGAATAAAAATCATTTTGCTTATATCGGGCATCCGACAATAAACTAAAACCATCATACGCGCTATTATCCACCCATTCATTTTTTTTTGTTCGCTTAATTTCTTTGCCAGTTTCATTAAAAAGCTTCCCGGAAATTGAATTAATAGTGGAAAACTTGTCGTAGTTGGTTACATACCTTGCATAGCTGCCTGCAGCAGCGTTTAATATTGTATAAACATGTTTTTCATAGAGCGTATATTTTAACGGTGATTTAATTGTCAAAATATATTCTTCATTTCGTTTAATCACGTCAGCGCCTTTGCGCAATGAATCGGGTATGGCGCGCACATCGTTATCTTGCCCAAGAGCAAGAAATGAACTAAAAAGAAGAAATGAGAGAGCGAAAACTTTCATATTTACTTAATCTTTTTAAATACAATTTGTTCCGCTTCCTTTTTTACGATAAAAGAATAAAACTCACGTAGATACTGGTAATCGTCATTTATAAAATTTGCTCTTTTTAAAAGTAGCTTACACCGCATTTGAACAAATTGCTTATCAGCAGAAATTAAATATTCGAACAGCCCTTCATTTTCATTAAAATTAAACCGCACTGATTTTGGCAATTCATCAACCTTATAACCGGCAGGAATTTCCATAGTAAAGTTGTAATTATCGTCAATTGTATAGGGCATTTCCACAGGGTAATGCCTTTCTGCAGCACTGAAAGGGTTTTTCTTGATTGCCTTATCCAGCATCGGATTGATATAAACAATGTCATCGTTGTCAAATGCTTTAAATTTCAAATCATATTTTAAAGCAACCGGCTTATCCAATATTTTCAAAGAATCAATTTCAATATTATCAACTGTAATATCATCAGGGTAAGTTTGTTGCATTAATTTTTTAAAATCACCAACCGAAGATTTGGACATATTTTCCCTGAATCTTTCTGAGCTGTAAACTCCCAAATTTTGAGTAAAGCTTCCTTCAATACCTTCGTTTTCCATTTTGGAAATAACCACGAGCGAACTGTTTGATTCTTTCAGTGAATCTGCGATAAAATAGACGGGCATTGCCAAATCTTTAGTTATTTCCCTACCCTGTCCGTTATAAACTTTTGAGGGTAACATACCAAACTCCAGGTAAGGATCTGTGGCATCTAAGTACACCGGTTTGTTGTCGATCTGCACTTTAGCGATTACATAATTATATCTATCCATAAGTGGATACAAATCGTGAGTAAAACCATGATCTCTTGTACTTAAGATGATCGGGTTTGCCTGAATGTTTTGACTCCTCAACATCGCAATTAGTAGCATGTTTATTTCTGCCGCCGATCCACTTTTATTCTTAAATACATCTTTTAAATTATTTTCAATATAAATTTCATTATCTTCTTTGCTGGTAAAATTATCCCTGATATATTTAAATATTTTTTCAGCTTTTTCTTTTGGTGAAGTTGCCTGCCCCACCATAGTATTTACATCCTTATCAAGCCAGTTATTCGGCCTTTCAATTGGCGCACCAAAAGTGCTTGCTAACATTAATTCACTCGCTACTTTTTCCCATGAATCCAGGTAATTTACCGGCGCCGTATTGGGAAAGGCAACCTGGTTTAACTGAAATTCAATTTTCGCTACAGAATTATTTATTGTAGTTACATAAGATTCCTCCTGCAAGCCCGGAACATTTTTCATAACCCAGGTGTGGTAATCAAGAGCACCATCAACTTTAAATGAATTCAGCGAGTTGCTATGATCAGTTGAATTAGAAAATCCTGTGCCTCTTTCATCACGCGAAACAAAACTATAACTTACTGTCGACTGGTCAACCTTATTAATAAACAATGGTAGATATCCTTGTGTAAGTACAACGTATTTGAAAAAGTCAGGAATACCAGCCTCATATTGACTCCATAATACCGGATATTCTCCCTGGAAAGTCCACGGTTGAAGATTAAAAAAGAAATCCGAATTAACCTGGTAAGAATATTCGATAATACTTCCTTCCTTTAGCGCTGGAAAAGTAAATTTATTGATGATCCAGTTCTTGCTGCGTTTTTCCGCAAATACTGACGACTTGGCCACTTTAGTTTCAACAACCTTTCCATTTTCCAGGTTGTACGTGTAAGCGACAAGGTTAGTAAGCTTTTCAGAAACATTTTTATCACTTACATAAAGTGGTATAGAGATAGTAGCGGCATCAAACCCATTTTTATTTAAAATCTTTATCCTTTTTTTCTCAGTAAAGTTTAAAGAAAAACTAAGCTGATTTGAATTGGCAACAAATTCAGACTTTCCAACATCAGCCACCACTACGGCTTTGGTACTTGAATCAATTAAAGAAGATTTAACGTCAAAATCTTCAGGGGTTACTTTCCCAAATTTTATATTTAGTTTTTCCTGAGCAATTAAATTTCCTTGCAGGAATAAAAATAAAGCTGAAAAGCACAGAATGTTTTTGGCAAGCATGGTCGTAGTTTTGGTAAAAGATGAATTGGTCTGATGAATATATCTCTTATTTTTAATCCAAAAGAAATTCTATTGAAATAAAAAAATTGAGGTATAAGTAAGAAAACGCATGCGCATACTTTTTATTGTTAAATTTTATGCCTTTCATGTGATGATTAAAAATTTATATTGAGCAGAAATATTGGGATATATTGCCGCTGTAAAAAAGCAACTATTGGATACACGAAATAAAAAATATGCACAAATTATAAAGCAAAGCGCGAA
>JBDTKB010000184.1:0-15561 GCA_039935555.1 Ginsengibacter sp.
AACCTGGTGCATGTTGGCCATGAAGTTATAATAGGCAAAAATTGTATAATAGCTGCACAAGTTGGTATTGCAGGCGGCACTACTTTGGGCGACGGAGTTACTCTTTGGGGGCAGGTAGGCGTAAATAAAACGATTACAATTGGCGATAATGCTGTCGTAATGGGACAGGCAGGAATTACCTCGAGCATTGAAGGAAATAAAATGTATTGGGGCACACCTATCCAGGAATTCTATGCTAAAAGAAAAGAACTTGTATTGATTAAAAGGCTTCCGGAAATTTGGGAAAAAGTGAAAGGATTAGCCACTAAAAGTTAACCAGTCAGATCACCTCTTTTATAAATATTTAAAGAAGTTTTTAATGTGTCATTAGCTTTCATTCTTATTCAGGAGAATAATCATACGGCAACATATCACCTATCTTTTTAAAGTTGAGATAACCGTTTGTTGTAATATCCGTTTGGTCATAATAGTAACCATTTTGCTCAATGACGATTGGCTCACCCGCAGCAAAGGTTAATGTAGATAATTGAAAATCTTTTTTTATCGTTGGGTCCGAATCTAAATACGCTTGTTCCGGTTTTGCTTTTTTATAAATAACTGCAACCTCATTTTGGTTGGGCATAAACTGTACGGTATTCGTACTATTGTCCCGCTCATAATTTAATGCACCATAAATGTTTTGCACTTTCACCGGAAATTCATCATTGTTATTATTATTAATGATAAACTGCAATTCAAATCCTTCTTCTTCCAATGTACGGTGATAGATACTCCTCATAAACTGCAACATCGATCCTTTGTAAGCCGCCATCCTGTTCTGTTTCCATGTTGCCTGTTGCTCCGGCGTTCCCTGCATCTCTTCAAACAAAGGATATCCTATAAATAAATTTGTATTGGTGTTGTAGTCATTTGTAAAAGAATCAATGGCAAATTTTAAAGTATACCCAAGAGCAAAATTATCAACCGTTAGTGGCTCGGCTGCAAGTACCTTTAACCGGTTTCTTTTTTTACTAAAATAAAAATGCAGCACGTCAGGGTTTTTGATTACACACTGCTTTGCAAAGTTTGACTGGCCAATAAAATTTTGTGTAAAGAAGGAACCATATTTTTCCCAGCCATTTTTCACTTCGCTGCTTATGGCAATCGACACTTCTTCCAATGCTTTTTCTTTTGGCGATAATTCAAAAACAACACTGTCGTTTCCTAAAGAAGTATTGCTAATGCGGATGTTTTCAGTTTCATATCCTGTAAATGAAACAACGAGGGAATAGCCACCGTTAGGAAGTTTAATTCTAAAATTTCCGTGGGCGTCGCTTGCTTCGCCAAAGGTTGTGTTTTGCGCAAATACAGAAGCTCCGGATAAAGGGCCTTTTGTGGTTTTGTCAATCACCTTTCCGCTGACAATATAATATGCGGCTTGTGAAAAAACAGGGCTATTAAAAAAATAAAGACATGCGGTAAAAAGAAGAAAGGTGATAAGCGTTTTCTTTTTCATAGGGTTTCTTTTGAGAGAATGGTTTCGTTAAAGATGATATTTTTCCTTTAGGGTTGCACAAGTAAAGGCTATTGACCTGGCAATAGGAGTAAAGTAAAAAGGTGAAAACGCATTTAAGAATTTATTATTATCATACTTTACCGATGCCTGTGCTGTTCGAGCTGTTTCTTTAGTGAGCAATTTCTTTTTGCCCGTAAACAAACTCTTAATGGCTTCAAGCCGCCAAACTACTTCGGCGAGAAACGGTGTTACCTTATTCGGTGGCGGATTTTTTCCAAAACCTTTTGCCATTAAAGAAAATATTTCTTTGTAAGATAAATTTTCAGAATTTAATATAAAACGTTCACCGGAAATTTTACTGTTCATTAACATAATCATGGCGATGGCAACATCGCGAACGTCTACGAAACCACTTACGCCTTCGGTATACCATTTAAAGCCATTGTATACTGATTTAAATAAAGCAGATGAACCATCGTTCCAGTTATCACCACCGAGTATTATTGATGGATTCACAATCGCGGCCTGTAGTCCTTCGCCTATTCCCCTCCACACTTCCAACTCACCAAGATATTTTGATTTGGCATAAATGCTATTGCTCGTTTCCTCCGTCCACGTCATTTTTTCATTTACTGTTTCTCCATTTCTTATTCTTCCAATTGCCGCAACCGAACTTACGTGAACCAGCTTTTGCACATTTGCGTTTATGCATGCATTCACAATATTTTCCGTGCCTTCAATATTTATTTTGAAAAGATGGGCTTTATCTTTTGGCTCAAATGAAACTACCGCCGCGCAATGATAAACGTTGGAAACACCTTCCATAATTTCCTCCAATGCTGACATGTCGAGGATGTCGCATTGTTGAATCTCTAAATTTTCGTGAGATAGTTTTACGGGCGTAGAATTATAAATAGCAATAACCGTGTAACCCTTTTCCAGCAACTGTTTTACCAGTTCGGCTCCTAAAAGCCCCGCTGCTCCTGTTACTAATATTTTCATAGTTGGTTCCATAAAAGAGAAGGAAATTCTTTCCGGAAATATTTTATGGATTTATAATATTGTAACAACATACTTTTTTAAAAGCTTGATTTTTCTGACTAAATAATGAGCAGATGAAACGATATTTTTTTTAAAAAAGAATTAGTCAACTGGTTAGAAATGATATTAAAAATACTTTGCTTTAATTAATTAATGGTTAGACATTTTTATTAAGTTGAATAATCATAAAATCCCTTCCCGGTTTTCTTACCAAGATCACCATCAGCCACTTTTTTTTCCTGGATGCGAGAAGGCTTAAAGCGCTCAGCTTTATTAAACGCAAGATACATGGATTGTGAAACCGCCAGGTTTATATCCAATCCAATCAAATCCATCAATTTAAATGGTCCCATTTTAAATCCTGATGCTTCTAAAATTGAATCTACTTCTTCCGGTGTTGCATTGCCTTCTTCAACCAGCTTAAGCGCCTCAAGGTAATAATGCCGAGCCACCCTATTCACAATAAAGCCTGGCGCATCTTTGCACATTACGGGCTCCTTGCCCATTTGCTTGCAAATATCATAAATCGCATTGGCTATTTCATCTCTTGTACGAACACCTTTAACCACTTCTACAAGTTTCATGATGTAAGCCGGGTTAAAAAAATGCATCCCCACAAATCTTTCAGGAAAAACGATTTTTTCCTGCAATGAACTTATAGAAAGTGAAGAAGTGTTTGTTGCAAAAATTACTTCTTCATTATTATATTTTGCAAGCTCATTAAAAAGAGAAATTTTCGCCTCTTCTATTTCCGCGATTGCCTCGATAATAACTTGCCCGGTACAACTTTCTATTTCACTTGTAAATTGAATGCGGTTATAAATTTCTGTTTTATTTGAAAGTGAAATTTTTTCTTTATCAACTAAATATTGAAGGCTTTTTTCGATGCTTAATTTCGCCCGATCCGTGGCAGTTTTATCAACATCAAATAAGATAGTATTGAAATTGCTTTGAGCGGCCACTTGCGCAATTCCACTTCCCATAGTTCCTGCGCCACAAACGCAAATTGAAATAGGTATCACTATTATTATAGTTTTTTAAAAAATTAAACTGCGCTTGTAAATTGTTTCAAAAATCTCAAATCATTTTCACTAAAAAGCCTTAAATCTTTTATCTGGTATTTCAGCATGGTGATTCTTTCTATTCCCATTCCAAAAGCAAATCCTGAATACTTATTGCTATCAATTCCACAGTTTTCTAACACATTCGGATGAACCATTCCACATCCTAAAATTTCAACCCAACCGGTATGCTTGCAAACATTACATCCCTTGCCACCGCAAATAAGGCACGTAATATCCATCTCGGCGCTTGGCTCAGTAAATGGAAAATAAGAAGGCCTGAATCTAACTTTTACTGTATCACCAAACATCTCTTGTACAAAAAAATAAAGTGTTTGCTTTAGATCAGCAAAGGACACATCTTCCGCGATATACAACCCTTCTACCTGGTGAAAAAAACAATGTGCACGGGCACTAATTGTTTCATTTCTATAAACACGGCCCGGACAAATAATCCTGATGGGCAATTTTCCTTTTTCCATTTCCCTCACCTGCACGCTGCTCGTGTGAGTACGCAACATCCAGTCAGGATTTTGCGAAACATAAAAAGTATCCTGCATGTCGCGGGCCGGATGATCTTCCGGTAAATTAAGCGCAGTAAAATTGTGCCAGTCGTCTTCAATTTCAGGGCCTTCAGCAACAGCGAAGCCTAAACGCTGAAAAATACTCACGAGCTTATTCCTGACTATGCTTATCGGATGCCGGCTTCCTAGCGGTAGAGCATCTCCTGGCAAGGTTAAGTCAATCTCATTTTCCTTTTCGGCTTCAACATCTCTGGGAATGGCAGACAATTCTTCATATTTATTTTCTGCAAATAGTTTCAGGTCATTCAAAACCTGCCCCATCTCTCTCCGGTTCTCAGGAGCAACACCTTTCATTTCGGCCATTAAAGATTTTATCAATCCTTTTGATCCGAGAAATTTGATTCGAAAAATTTCCGCAGAATTTTTATCCGCGCTTGTAAATTTTTCTATTTCTTCTTTGGAATGTTCTACCTGTTTCAACAAAGTATTCATAATTGCAAAAATAAGCCAAACCTTTATTTAAATGTTTAGAGGGCAACCATTGTAAAAAAAATTTAGGGCTGAAAATTATTTGTGCATTTAATCTTTTAGGTTTGCTTTAAATTGAATGAATAATGGATGATTTGTACCAATTTTTATTACCCGTAAATAAAGCTTCACTAAATGAGGACCAGGGATATAACGATAGTCAGCTGGGCAGTGTTATAAAAATTTATGAAGATGAAATGCCGGATTTATCCGGGGTGGATATTGTGATCGCCGGCATAAATGAATTTCGCGGCGACGGTTTTGTGTCCAGGGAAAATGCTGCAGATGCGATACGCAAACAATTATATCAATTACATTACTGGCACAAGGATATAAATATTGCTGATGTAGGAAATATAAAATGTGGCGCCACATTATCTGATAGTTATGCTGCGGTAAAAACAGTAGTTGGTGAATTGTTGGCCGCAAAAAAGACAGTGATCATTCTTGGTGGATCGCATGATAATACCTTGGCACAATGTTATGCCTATAAGCGGCTTCAGAAAGTGATTGAGGCAACCGTTATTGATGCGATGATTGACCTTAAGAATGAGTCTACTGTACCAAGTCAGAACTTTTTGATGGAAATGTTGACCAGTGAACCCAATATTGTAAACCACTACAATCACATCGGGTTTCAAAGTTATTTTGTTCACCCGCACATGCTGGAAACTATGGACAAATTACGTTTTGATTGTTACCGGGTCGGCACGGCTAAAGAGCAACTGGAAGAAATGGAACCGATAATAAGAAATACAGACTTGCTGAGTTTTGACATTACCGCAATAAAGCACAGCGACGCGCCCGCATCAAGTTGTAGCTCAAATGGTTTTAGTGGCGAAGAAGCGTGTAACCTTGCCCGTTATGCAGGCTTAAGCCCAACGCTTTCTTCATTTGGGATTTACGGGTTCAATCCAAAAGAAGACGTAAAAAACTTAACCTCATTGCAGATAGCTCAAATGATATGGTATTTTATCGACGGCAAAAGCAGGAGCAATCATGAAGCAGCACTTAGTGATCGGCAAAATTTCAACGAATATCACACCGCGTTTGCTGAAATAGATACTATCTTTTTGCAAAGTAAAAAAACAGGACGCTGGTGGATGCAATTGCCCAATAAAAAGCTGATCGCATGTAGTTATAATGATTACCTGTGTGCCAGTAGTAACGAAATTCCTGAAAGATGGCTTCGGGCGCAGGAAAGAGATGTATGAGGGCAATGAATAGGGCCATTTTTGCAATATAGATATTTAACACTTTCCCCAACACAAACCTTAATAATTTAGCAGGCTATAATGCTACATTTTCAATATACTGAGTACCTTATTTCACTTGCGGCCATCCCCGTGATGATTTTGCTTTATTTTATGCTGGTTCGATGGAAAAGGAAATCTCAAAAGAAAATTGGAGATCCACTGCTCGTGCAACAATTAATAAAAGGATTTTCTTTAAAGAAATTCAGGTTAAAAATTATTGTTTTTATAATTGGCTTTGGCCTGCTTGGGTGTGCGCTGGCCGGCCTTGTGAAACCTGATGGAACACAAAAGATAAACCGCAAAGGTATTGATATAATGGTGGCGCTTGATGTGAGTAAAAGTATGCTGGCGCAAGACGTTCAGCCATCTCGTCTCGAGCGTGCAAAACAGCTCATTTCAAAAATTATTGCGAACGCTCTCGAAGATAAAATTGGGCTAGTAATTTTTGCGGGCCACGCCTATCTTCAAATGCCTTTAACTGTTGACCATGAGGCGGCAAAAATGTTTCTTGCAACGGCTTCGCCGGATGATGTGCCAACGCAAGGCACCGTTATAAGCGATGCTTTGAAAATGTGTTATTCGTCTTTTAATCTGAAAGAAAAAACTTATAAAACGATTCTCTTAATAAGTGACGGAGAGGATCATGATAATGAAGCCATAAAAATTTCCAGGCAAATTGGTAAAGAAGGTATCATGATTAACACGGTTGGAATTGGTTCTCCCCAAGGAGCTCCCATTATGGACCCCGAAACAAATACTTATAAAACGGATGACAAAGGAAACACTGTTATAACAAAATTAAACCAGGAAGAACTTTCCAAAATTGCGGAGAACGGAAACGGTATATACCAACTATATTCTAACACCGATGAGGTGGCAAAAAATATTAAAAATAAATTATCAGGCATAGGGCAGGCAACGGTTAGCGATACTTCTTACGAATCATTTAGTCAATACTTTCAATACATATTAGCCATGGCTTTTATTTTGTTTTTGATTGAATTTTTTATTTCTGAGAAGAAAAAAATGAAAAGAAACGTCAGTGCAATTGCAATAATTTTTCTTCTGATGGGTAGTTCAGCGTTTTCGCAAAATCCTAAAAATGAAATTATAAAAGGAAATGAAGCTTACAAAAAGAATGACTATGATGCCGCAGAAAATTCATATAGGGATGCGCTTAAACTTGCAGATAATAATGCAACGGCTACTTATAATTTAGGGAATGCACTTTATAAAAAAGATAATACGGATGAAGCAGTAAAGTCCTATGATAATGCCATAGAATACAGTAAAGATAATGCTACAAAAGAAAAAGCTTACTACAACAAAGGAGTGGCTTATCAAAATGCAAAAAAACTTCCGGAATGTATAAACGCGTATGAAAATGCGTTAATGCTGGATCCCAATGACGAAGAAGCGCGCCAAAATTTGCAGCGCGCTTTGAAAGAACAAAAACAACAACAGCAGCAACAACAAAAAAATGACAAGAACAAAAAGCCGCCGCCAAAAAAAGATCAAAAAAAGCAGGATCAGCAAAATAAACAAGACCAGCAAAAGCAAAACCAGCAGCCTAAGCCCACGCCTTCAAAATTAACTAAGCAGGAAGCGGACGAAAGATTAAAATCATTGTTGGAAAATGAAAAAGCGCTGCAGGATAAATTGCATAAAATCAAAGGCGCTGCATCCGCCGATAAACCGGAAAAAGACTGGTAAGTGCTTAGCCCGTTTAATCGTATTTTTGTAGCCCAATTTATTATTATTTTATGGAGCTATATGCCGACTCTCTTACACATTATAAAAGGCTTGCTACACTGGAAGTAAAAGTGGGCCACTTGCTATTAGGAAATTTTCATCCTATCCGCATTCAAACTATGACTACGACGGATACGATGGATACGATAGCTACAGTTGAGCAAAGTATTCGTTGTATTCAGGCGGGCGCAGAATTAGTGCGCATTACCGCTCCCTCTAAAAATGAAGCAGAAAATTTATTGAATATAAAAAATGAATTGAGAAAACGCGGTTACGATACACCGTTAGTTGCTGATATTCACTTTACACCAAATGCTGCAGAAATCGCTGCACGCATTGTGGAAAAAGTACGGGTAAACCCCGGCAATTATGTTGATAAAAAGAAGTTTGAACTCATTGAATATTCTGATGCGGATTACAAAGAAGAAATAGACCGCATAAGAAACCGCTTTACGCCTCTTGTAAAAATCTGTAAAGAATACGGAACGGCAATGCGTATCGGTACTAATCACGGATCGCTAAGCGACCGTATTATGAGCCGCTATGGAGATACTCCAATTGGAATGGTTGAAAGCGCGATGGAATTTTTGAGGATTGCTGAAAGTGAAAACTATTACAATATTGTATTGAGTATGAAGAGTAGTAATCCGCAGGTGATGGTGCAGGCTTACAGGTTGCTTATTGAAAATATGTACGCCGAGTTGGGCCATTGTTATCCGCTTCATCTTGGAGTTACGGAGGCTGGTGATGGCGAAGATGGAAGAATAAAATCTGCAATTGGTATTGGCACTTTATTGGAAGATGGAATAGGTGATACTATTCGCGTTTCATTAACGGAAGATCCGGAATTTGAAATACCGGTTTGCAAGGACATTGTAAAAAGATATGTTGATATAAAGAGCATTTCAGTTCCTCAAATAGAAAAAACTTCATTGCCTTTACTTGAGCAAAATGTAAAGAGGCAATCCTTTGAAATACAAAACATTGGTGGAAAGCATGTTCCTGTAATTATAGCAGATTTCAGCAAAAAAAATAATATAACACCTGGTGATCTTGAAGCGATAGGATATAAATATAACGCGCCAACCGATAAATGGAATATCGGTGATATGGCCGCTGATTATATTTATTGCGCAGATATGGATGCTGATTTTGCGCTACCCGGCACATTGAAAATTATTAACGATCATGCTACATGGATGCAGGCACCTGACCAGGAAAAAACCTTCCCGATTCTTGATGCGGAAAAGTATTTAGATGAGTCAGTTAAAAAATCAAAAGCAATAAATTTTGTAATGCTTGATTGTTATTCGGAAGGTTCTCCTTCACTCGATAAAGAACTATTTTTTGAGAAAATAAGAAAGGATACTACTGCCGTTATTTGCCTAAGCAGTTCTAATAAAAATGCAATGCAAAGCATTAGAAGAATGTTCATTGAACTGGAAGAAAATAATATTAAAAATCCGGTGATAATGATTTGTGATAGCAATGATGATACGATGGACGAAAGTCTTATTCATTTTTCAATAGAAACGGGCGCCTTGCTTCTTGATGGGTTTGGTAATGGCATTTGTTTAGGTTATCATTATAATGATTCCAATAAAATTCCTGATTATAAATTAATGAATTCGATTGCCTTTGGAATTTTGCAGGCAACGCGGTCCAGGATATCAAAAACAGAATATATTAGCTGTCCAAGTTGCGGAAGAACTCTATTCGATTTACAGGAAACCACTGCAAAAATCCGGGCCGTTACAAATCATTTAAAAGGCGTGAAAATTGCCATTATGGGGTGCATTGTGAATGGCCCGGGAGAGATGGCAGACGCCGATTTCGGATACGTGGGAAGCGGCCCTGGCAAAATCACTTTGTATAAAGGCAAAGAAGTTATAAAAAAATCAGTTCCTGAAAATATAGCTGTAGACGAACTCATCAATCTCTTAAAAGAAAGTGAAGCATGGGTTGCACCTCCGTTAGTTCATGCATGATGAAAGTATCCAATTCTAAAACCTCCTGATTTTTGAAAAATTAGGAGGTTTAAATTTTAGTTTCAAAAACAACTTAAACTTGTATAATGAAAACAGATTTCTTAGTGATTGGAAGTGGCATAGCCGGGCTCACTTATGCCCTAAAGGTTGCACGTGACTGCCCGGATAAAACGATTACAGTAATTACCAAAACTACAAGCGATGAGACGAACACAAAATATGCGCAGGGTGGCGTGGCCGGTGTTACCGATTTTGATAATGATAGTTTTGAAAAACATATTGAAGATACATTAATCGCCGGCGATGGCTTATGTGATCCTAAAGTAGTGGAGATCGTGGTAAAAGAAGGCGTGGAAAGAATTAAAGAAATTATAGAATGGGGCGCGCATTTCGATAAAGAAAATTCCGGCGAGTATGCGTTAGGGAAAGAGGGTGGCCATAGTGAATTTAGAATACTTCACCATAAAGATGTAACAGGGAAAGAAATAGAAGATACGCTGCTGAGGGCTATCGCTTCAAACCCAAATATTAATTTAATAAGCCACTGTTTTGTAGTGGATATCATCACGCAGCATCACCTTGGTTTTTTGGTTACCAAGTCAACACAAAACATTGAATGTTTTGGCGTGTATGTGCTTAATCAGAAAACAAATAAAATTGAAAAAATTATTTCTAAGATAGCCTTATTCGCTACCGGCGGTAACGGCCAGGTATATCGTACCACAACAAATCCATCTATAGCGACGGGTGATGGAGTAGCGATGATGTACCGCGCAAAAGGCCGGATTGAAAATATGGAGTTCATCCAATTTCATCCCACGGCTTTATACGAAGCAGGCGTTAGTGGCCAGGCATTTTTAATTACTGAAGCTGTTCGTGGTGATGGAGGTATTTTGCGTAACCTTGATGGTGAAGCTTTCATGTCAAAATATGATGAAAGAAAAGATCTTGCTCCGCGCGATATTGTTGCCCGTGCTATTGATAGTGAAATGAAAATTAATGGTACCGAACATGTTTTTCTTGATTGCACCAAAATGGATATGGAAAAGTTTCATCACCATTTTCCAAACATTGCTGAAAAATGTTTATCTATTGGAATTGATGTATCCAAACAATTTATTCCTGTAGCTCCGGCTGCGCATTATAGTTGCGGCGGCATTAAAACGGATGAATGGGGAAGATCATCAATAAGAAATTTATATGCTTGTGGCGAATGCGCGAGCACGGGCCTTCATGGCGCTAATCGCCTTGCAAGCAATTCACTTTTAGAAGCAATGGTGTTTGCGCATCGTTGTTACCTGAATGCTGTCGAAAAAATTTCATTTCTTAAATTCAATGAAGCCATTCCTGATTGGGATGCAAAAGGAACAACAGCTCCCAAAGAAATGATTCTCATAACACAAAGCCTGAAAGAATTGCAATTAGTAATGACGGATTATGTAGGAATCGTAAGAACGAATATAAGGCTTGAAAGAGCCATGAAGCGCCTTGATCTGCTGCATGAAGAAACGGAGGAACTTTACCAATCAACGTCTGTTTCGCCACAGCTTTGTGAATTACGAAACCTTATAACGGTTGGCTATTTAATTGTAAAAGAAGCGCAACTGCGTCATGAGAGCCGCGGCCTTCATTTCAATACAGATTATCCTTTTAAAAATGAGATTGTACAGAACATTGTTTTATAAAAAATTCGCTTTCATTGAAACGATTCCAAAGAATCTTTTGACATTTATACAAATCAAAATCTAATTCAAAGGAGCGTTGCTCAATTAATTTATTTACTTGTAAATCAATTTATTTTAAAAAAATATTTTAATGGAAGAGATTATTCAAATTAAGGATACAGCAAAATTTCTTTCAGATAAAGGAATAACCGGTGCTGAGGTGGGTATCGTGTTAGGTACGGGACTGCACCAGTTTCTAAACCACGTTGAGGTAAAGCAAAAAATACCTTATTCTGAAATTCCGGACTTTCCTTTATCAACAGTTGAGTTTCATAAAGGCCACCTTATTTATGGCTCAATAGCAAACAAAAATGTATTGATAATGCAAGGTCGCTTTCATGCTTATGAAGGATATACCATGCAACAAATTGTTTTCCCGATAAGGGTTATGAAGGTTTTAGGTGTCAAACAACTTTTTTTGTCCAATGCTGCGGGCGGTATAAATTTTGATTTTAAAAAGGCTGACCTGGTACTAATTGATGATCATATTAATTTACAAGCAGGCAACCCTTTAATGGGCAAAAACCTGGAGGAACTTGGTCCCCGCTTTCCTGATATGAGCGAGCCTTATGATACTAAGCTGAGAAATTTACTTCAACAAAAAGCAGGTGAGTTAAATATCACATTAAAGAAAGGGGTTTACGCTGCAGTCAACGGTCCAAACCTTGAGACAAAAGCTGAGTACCGTTATTTAAAAATAATAGGAGCTGATCTTGTTGGTATGTCAACGGTGCCTGAAGTGATTGCGGCCAATCATTTAAACCTGCCCTGCGCTGCCATTTCAGTTGTTACGGATGAATGTGATCCCGCAAATTTAAAACCGGTGAATATCGCTGAAATAATAGCAATTGCAGGCAAAGCTGATGAGAAACTTTCACAGTTATTATTCGAATGTATAAAGGCCATGAATTAAGTAAATATTCCGCACGAAAATAAATATTGAAGTATTATTTCAAAAATTCTGCGGGTATCTTATCAACTTGTTCAACAGTTATATTCTTATAAAAAACTTCTGCACCTTCGGATTGAAGTTGAATTTTCCCCTTTACTAACGGTATAGCGTGGCCGCTTCCCAATTGACTTGAATGGTACAAAACCATCATTACTTTTCCATTGATAATATGAACACTTGTATCACCATGGCAATATAAATCGAGCGTGTTCCAATTGCCTGTCGCATTCTCTGCATCGCCCTGTTTAATGCAATGTCGGCCTGTTTTACTCACGGCGCTAAAAGTTTGCATTTCTCCTTTGGAATTATATACATATTCACTATCTGATTTTTTTAAAACCGGCACATCTTCCATGGCTCCGGCTACGCCCCAATAGTCTCCACAGTTTCCCTCTTCAATTTGAAATTCCTGGGAGCGCATCCATGCGCCATAATCCGCTCCATTTTCTCCCACCGAAAAATAAAGTAGCCCGCTATCTTTTTTTCTTCCTTTCTTTTGCCCCCATGTAAGGATGCCCCATCTGAACATTAAACGAAGGTGAAAATCTGCATACGCTTGTTTTGTGGAGATCGCTCCCCAATTCTGACCAGAAATACGAATTGCATTTTGTCCGTCAATATTTACAATAGTAAATACATGATTTGGATCGACGTTTAAGCCGACCGGTATCTCACTTATTTTTTTACCGGCATCATCTAAAGGCGGCCAAAGATATGAGTCCCATCCATCTAAACTTTTTCCATCGAACAAGGCAACCTGTCTGGCCTTTTGCCCGTATATTTTTTCTGAATTCGATAAACTAATGACGAAAATCACTAAAATAAACTGCAAGTATTTCATTTTACAATTATTAAGTATAAAGGAAAATCAATTTTCTGGAATATGGTCAGTTTTTTTGAAATGAGAAAAGATCAATCAAATAAACCCTTGACCAATTATTTACGAAGGCAAGGGATTTCCGCCGGATTATAATGTTCCGTTTAATTTAAATGCTTTTCAAACAACAGGTGATATTCAATTGCAAAAAGCTTTAACTCTTATGCCGTATGTTAAACATTATCGCGCATGAAAGGCAATTTATTTTAAGTTTTTTCTCAGAAACAAATGAAATCCTGGATTAAGTTTTAGGGCTCTGGATACTTGAAAATCTTACGACAATTTTAGATGAGGTATTTTAGCGCAAATTCAAAAAAATGTTATGGCGCAATTTATCAAAGTAAAGCAAAAGGATGATGTTGAATTATTAATAAACTCCAACATTATTGAAACGATTTTTCCTGATCGTACGGTAGAAAAATGTAAATCACTAATAAATTTTAGCCGTCCTTCGGCGAAAAAAAGTTTCTATGTTCAACAAAGCGTGGAAGAGATTTGGGATATGATTTTGTTATAGATATCCCGAAATGATACTCGCCAAAAAATATTTAAGACTTGCCGGGTTTAGAAGGCCTTACTTCAATCTTGCTCGGCAACGTACGCGGATTCATCTTCAAAAGATTTGCTACCATTTCGCCAATATCTTCCGGTTGAATTTTCCATGCGTCGGAACCAGATACAATATGATCATCAAAATTTGTTGCAACTGATCCCGGCATAATAGTAGATACTTTTATTCCATGCTGGCGAAGATCCAGCATGATCGATTGTGTAAATCCAACCAACCCAAATTTGCTGGCATTATACGCTGAACCTTTTGCAAAAAAATTGGTTCCGGCGAGACTCGCGATTGTAATAATATAACCTTCACTTTTTTTAAGAACATCCAGGGAAGCCTTTACGCTATTAAAAACCCCTGTAAGATTAGTATCAATTGTAGTTTTCCAAAGTTCTTCTGTAAGGTCTTCAATAGAAGCGAAATGCCCGACACCAGCATTGGCGATGAGTACATCAATTTTTCCAAAATGTGCAGTGACCTTGGTAACAGCGCTAATTTCAGAAGCAAGAGAACTTACATCTGATTCAAGAGCCAATATTTTAGAAGCATCGTGGCTAAGGGATTCTGCTGCTACGCGGGCTGCGGATAAACTACGGCTGGTGATGGCCACTTTCATTCCGTTCTCAAGCAGAACTTTTGCAACACCATATCCAATACCTTTTGAGCCGCCAGTTATGTAAGCAACTTTATTATTTAAATTATTCATGAGAGGGTTAATTATTTATTTTAAAGTGATTGCTTTCTAATGCAAGTTAATTCAACTGTTTTGATGAAACACAAACGCCGCCGAAATTGTTTAAAATTATTAAAATGTGTGCACGAAAATTCCATAGTATTTCTACGTTTATACTTAACCGTTATATTTCCAAATTAACCTTATATTTTTTGAATGAAAGGGCATTTATTTTGAATAATTTTTACATTGAGTAGAAATAATTGTTTTAAACCAACTTTATGGTTCTTTAATTTTATGGTGTTTCCTAATTTTTACCAACACTGACTTTGATGCGGGCTGATTGCTTACATCTGCCACACTTTTTATAGGAACCAGCACATTTGTTTCAGGAAAATAAGTTGCAATGCACCTTTCAGGGATATCATATTCAACGACAAGAAACTTGTGCGCTGCCCGCTCAGTATCTCCTGAAGAATTGTATAGATCAACAGCATCCCCGGCTTTTAAATTAGCCCTGGCAATATCTTTTGCATTCATAAAAACTACCCTTCTTTCGTTATACACCCCGCGGTAACGGTCATCCAGGCCATAGATTGTAGTGTTAAATTGATCGTGGCTTCTAATAGTCATCATCATCAATTCATCTTCAGACATTATTGGTACATAAAGATCCGTTACGGAAAAATTTGCTTTTTTATCCATCGTATCGAACTCTCTCACGCGGTTACCATTGGGCAAATAAAATCCTCCTTTATGCCGTACACGCTCATTATAATTTTTAAATCCACTAATAACTTTTTCAATGTCTTCGCGGATGTAATCATAATTTTTTTCATACTTATCCCAATCAACAACAGAACGCTTGCCCAAAGTCGCTTTTGCTAGCTTGCAAACAATAACAGGCTCACTCAATAAATCATCGGAAACAGGTTTCAAAATACCTTTCGACATTTGAACTACGCCTGTTGAATTTTCACAGGATACAAATTGTCTAATGTCATCATGTTCATCTTTATCCGAACGACTAAGACACGGGAGGATCAACGCTTCTTTACCATGCACAAAGTGGCTACGGTTCAGCTTTGTAGAAACATGCACAGTAAGATCACATTTTCTCAAAGCTTCTGC
>JBDTKB010000185.1:0-5596 GCA_039935555.1 Ginsengibacter sp.
CCAGGCTTTATTATAAATGATGCTAAAGTCCGTTGCAAACTTTTGCAATTCCTTTTTCCTGATATGAATTACTTTATAGTCCGGGTTGGCATTATATTTATCATCCTGCTCCTTAAATTTTTCACTCAGTTTTGTTTGCACAAACATGTGCCAGCATATCTGGTTGTAAAAATTTTTAAATCCATAATTTTCAAAAAGCTGAACGTAATAAGGCGGATTATAATTCATTAAATAAATAGGCGGCTTAAAGCCTTCCACAACCAGGCCCCACCATCTGTCGCGTTCGCCAAAATTTATTGGTCCGTCCATCGCTTCCATATCACGTTGTATCAACCAGCTTTTAGCAACATCAAACAACATGTCGGCTGCATGTTGATCATCGATGCATTCAAAAAAACCAACGCCCCCGGTTAATTGTTCATCACCCTTATTCCTGTATTTTTTATTTACAAAAGCAGCTATCCGTCCAATTAGTTGGCCGCCATTATCCGTCAATATCCAACGGGTGCATTCACCAAAGCGAAACGCTTTATTCTTTTGCGAATCAAAAACGTCATTGATATCCTTATCAAGCGGGCGGATAAAATTTGGATCATTCTTATGAATAAACAGGGGAACGTCCAGAAATTTCTTTTCTAAACTTTTATTTAAAACCTGGTGGAGCTGCATCAATGTGGGAGGAAATTAATTACTCGTAAAGTAACAATCAAAAATGTTTGTTGCCAAAAATCCACGAATTAAAAAAATACTAAAAACAATTTTGATTAATGTTTGAATAGAATGTCATAAATAATTTATGAATGTTTAGAAGCAGTTAAAGCGAAAATATTTCAAGATTAGAATCCGATGTTAAAATTATAATAACAACAAATGTTCGCCAGCATGAAGGCATGTTTCTTGTAAAACTTTCAGTAAAATAAAGCTTTACTATTTAGACACGCGTAAAAAATAGTGTCGCTTTATCGAAGCGGGTATTACCAAAAAAATTGATATTAAATAACCTTAAAAATAATGAATCATGCAAAACTCAAATCAAAAAAGAGTCGCCATTTTAACTGAAAATGGTTTCGAAGAAGTTGAATTAACAAGTCCTAAAAAAGCAATGGAAGCTGCTGGAATTCAGGTAGACATTATTTCTCCGCAAAAATCCAAAGTTAAGGCATGGAACCACGATCATTGGTCCGTAGAATTACCCGTGACTGTAAATCACGCTGACGCAGATATAGATGATTATGACGGATTAATGATTCCCGGCGGAGTTATAAATCCAGACCTGATGCGTATAAATGCGGATTGTGTAAAATTTGCTAAAGACTTTTTGGAAAGCGGAAAGCCAGTTGCAGCAATTTGTCACGGGCCACAACTATTAATTGAAACCGGGTTATTAAAAGGCAGAAAAATGACTTCTTATCCCTCTATTAAAACAGATCTCAAAAATGCCGGAGTTGATTGGAAAGATAAAGAGGTGGTTGTCGATAATGGTCTTATTACAAGTCGCAGCCCAAAAGACCTTGAAGCGTTTAACGAGAAATTAGTAGAAGAAATAATGGAAGGTGTACAAGCACATGCCTAACCATAATTTTTTGATTGAACAAAATGAGTCCATTGGTAAAACATTGGGCTTTTTTTTGCTTTACATGTAACCGTTACTCATATTTATTCATCAGTTGAAATAATATCTTTTTATCACCGTCGGTAAGAGTTGTGCTGCTATCCTGCATTTGAAAGTGGCGTTTAAATGCAACAATACTTGCGGCACTATCTTTTATGGAATAACCTATAATACGCAAAGCGTTTAAACTATTAAAGTTGTCCGGTATTGTAACATTGGTGGTATCATCATACCACTTACCAAAGCCTTTTTGAGAAAGAAGTTGCCATGGAAAATATACATTAGGATCATTTTTTCGCATGGGTGCAATATCGGCATGTCCTATAAAATTAGCCGCAGGAATGTCATATGATCTTTTTAGAGTAGCCAGCAACGTTAGTAAGCTGTTTATCTGCGGCTGCGGGAACGAATCGAAGCCATTATTATCCAGTTCAATACCTATAGAACTGGAATTGATATCCTTGTCATTACCCCAGGAACTTATCCCGGCATGCCAGGCCCGTAAATAATCGTTAAGCATGTGATGAATAGTACCGTCTTTACAAATTACATAATGAGCGCTCACCTGTGTACGAGGCATTGTGAAGGTTTGCAGTGTTTGATCGCAACTGTTCTGTCCCGTGTGGTGAATAATAACAAAATCAGGTTTTCGAAGGCCAAAATTTGTAGTTCCTACCCATCCTGCAGATTGATTGTCTATATCTTTCTGCGGTGAACGTTTCACAAGTTTTGATAATTCTCTTGCCTGGCGTTTATACGCCCTGTTAGTAGCAGCGTATTTGTTGGACGAACATGACATTGCCGACACAAGTACAACCAGGATGCAAAAAAAAGTGCTTTTCATTTTTTTAAAAAATAAATAAGCCGCATGAAAAATGTTGTTTAGAAAGATTTGTTATAAGCCATGCAAATAAGCCCGCTTATGTCCAGCCCGGATTGTGCAGGCCAAGATTGCATTTTTTATTTAATTGCTCAATGATGTAAACAGAAAGCTCAGGTGATTTTGCTTCATCATGCATGTGAATAAAAAAGTAAATTTCCTCCATGCCTTTGCTTAACCAAAATTTTATACGATCTACCCATTCATCACATCGGGTATAATCTGTGGGATGCAGGCTGTTACCAACAAATCTTATAAATGCTTTTGGGATTGTAAGATTCATGTGCGCCACGTCCCTCCTGCCTGCCGTGTCTGTTATGATCAGCCCCGTATTTTGAATGGAAAGTTCTTTGACCAACTCTGTTAGAACCTTATCGTCGCTAAACCAATCAGGATGGCGAACTTCTATAAAAAACTGGTTAGTTTTCGGAAAATCATTCAAAAACTGGTATAATAGTTTTGCTTTGGCAGGAGAAAAATTTTCCTGCAACAATTGAAAAACCGGGCCAAGGTTTTCCCCAAAACCTTTTATGGATTCTAAAAATTGATGAATACTTTCCTGTTGGCCATCCACCTTTACTGTTGGGATAATAAATCGTACAAGTTTTGGGCAAAACAAAAACTCCTTCTTTGAAGCCTTTTCTCCCCACGTTTTTACCTGTTGCGGAGAAGGAGTTTTATATCCGGTTGCATTTAACTCTATGGAATTAAAATGATCCACGTATAATTTTAAAAAATCCTTTTCAGGTGTTCCTGTCGGATAAATTTTCCCCACCCATTCTTTCCTTCCCCATTTAGCACACCCAACATAAACTTTTGCCTTTGCCGACTTTTTTCCAGGTAAAATGTGTTTATTAAATGTCGGCTCTTTTGGCAACGCAAAGTCAATATTATTTAATTGACTTTCCGGCAATCTTCCAAATTCCATAATGTTATTTTTTGTAAAAAAAGTTAAGACTTTATCTAAATCGCAATAGCTAATTCCTGCGGTCAATTACAGCAGGCATCCTACGCGTTTACATGTTTCTTCTATATTGGCCGCCTACTTCATAAAGCGCATGCGTTATTTGCCCTAATGAACAAAACTTCACCGACTCCATTAATTCTACAAAAATATTTCCATTATTAACTGCAACATCCTGCAAACGTTTGAGCATAATATTACTTTCGCTTTTATGTCGCTGATGAAATGATTTTAAATTTTCTATCTGGTTGACTTTTTCTTCATCAGTACTGCGTATAACCTCTGCCGGTAGTACCGTAGGTGAGCCAGCCTTATTTAGAAATGTATTGACACCTACAATCGGAAATTCACCGGTATGCTTAAGGGTTTCATAGTAAAGACTTTCTTCCTGGATCTTATTCCTTTGGTACATTCGTTCCATCGCTCCCAAAACGCCACCTCTTTCGGATAATTTATTAAATTCTTTCATCACCGCTTCTTCTACAAGATCTGTAAGTTCTTCAATTAAAAAGCTTCCCTGGTTTGGATTTTCATTTTTTGCGGTTCCTAATTCGCGATTAATAATCAATTGGATCGCCATGGCGCGACGAACACTTTCTTCCGTAGGTGTTGTAATTGCTTCGTCGTAAGCATTGGTGTGAAGGCTGTTGCAATTATCGTAAATGGCATAAAGCGCCTGCAAAGTTGTTCTTATATCATTGAAGTCAATTTCCTGCGCATGAAGGCTTCGGCCACTGGTTTGTATATGATATTTCAGTTTCTGAGAACGTTCGTTAGCATTATATTTATATTTCATTGCCTTTGCCCAAATGCGGCGCGCAACTCTACCGATCACACTATATTCAGGATCCATTCCATTACTAAAAAAGAAAGATAAATTTCCCGCAAAATCATCAATCTTCATACCCCGGCTAAGGTAATATTCCACATAAGTAAATCCGTTCGACAAAGTGAAGGCGAGCTGTGTGACAGGATTAGCGCCGGCTTCAGCAATATGATAACCGCTGATTGAAACAGAATAAAAATTTCTGATTTTCTCTTCAATAAAATATTCCTGCACATCACCCATCAACTTTAAGGCAAATTCTGTAGAAAAAATGCAGGTATTTTGCGCCTGGTCTTCCTTTAAAATATCTGCCTGAACGGTACCGCGCACGGTAGCTAAAGCCTTTGCTTTTATTTGTTCATAGACATCCTTATCCAAAACATCCTCACCGGATAAACCTAACAACCTGAGCCCTAAACCATCATTACCTTTTGGTAAATGCCCGGTCATGCTTCCTTTGTCGGGAAACACTGGTTCTCCATTTATACCGATATAGTTGGGAAGTTGCCCTGGTTTATATTTTGATTCAATAATTGCGTTTACGCTTTCCCGTAAGTTATTCTCAATAATATATTTTTCACATTGCTGGTCAATAGCTGCATTCAAAAAGAAAGCAAGTAACATGGGCGCCGGCCCATTTATTGTCATGCTCACAGAAGTTTTAGGATCGCAAAGATCAAAACCGCTGTATAATTTTTTTGCATCGTCAACTGACGCAATGCTTACACCACTATTGCCCACCTTTCCATAAATATCCGGGCGTAAATCCGGATCTTCACCATAAAGGGTCACACTATCAAAAGCAGTACTCAATCGCTTTGCCGGCTGCCCTATACTTACATAATGGAAGCGCCTGTTAGTTCTTTCCGGACCACCTTCGCCTGCAAACATTCTTGTAGGATCTTCCTCTGCGCGCTTTAGTGGAAACACACCTGCGGTGAATGGAAATTTCCCCGGAAAGTTTTCCTGGAATCTCCAGCGTAAAATATCACCCCAATCTTTAAAACGGGGCACAGAAATTTTCGGAATTTTTGAATGAGAAAGTGATTCAAAATATAGAGGTTGTTTGATAATTTTTCCTCTTACATCATATTCAAAATATTGCTTTTTATAGGAAGCTTTCAGGGGCTCCCATTCGTCGATAAGTTTTTTTGATAACGGCAATAATTTTTTATTAATTCCAACCGCAACGTTCTCAAAGATTTCCCTTACGTCCTTATCCTTTTCACTTTCAAAAAATTTATTTATTTCTATAATTTTAGAGGCACCTATTACCTGGTATAACTGCGATCCAAGTTCTGCCTGCTCTTCCGC